>NZ_JBCNFP010000026.1:0-1534 GCF_050481165.1 Paenibacillus cisolokensis | reverse complement strand
ACCATCAGATGATGAAAATAGGGTTGATGCGGTATAATTTTCTTACGGCTGGCGAAGGTAGGTCGTGTTACTATGGTGTCTCGAACCCGCAGGATAGACTGATCACAGCGACCAGGTGCACCACAGATTGTTGCTCCCATCTGGGAAGCACGCAAGATAGAATAACCTTGATATGGTTGTTGCACCAGCCTCTAAATCCAGCAGCCGTAGAAAGGATGAACACTCGTGAGAGTGGTGTACAAACATTGCTGCGGACTTGACGTGCATAAGAAGAACGTTACGGCATGCGTTCTTACACCGAAAGGCAAAGAGATTCGAACTTTCGGTACAATGACAGATGACTTGATGCAGATGGCCGACTGGATCAAAAGTCATCGTTGTACCCATGTGGCAATGGAAAGCACCGGTGTGTTATGGAAGCCCGTGTACAACATTCTCGAGCTTGAAGAACTTCAAGTGATGGTGGTGAATGCTCAGCATATTAAGGCAGTACCGGGACGTAAAACCGACGTGAAAGATGCCGAATGGATTGCGAATCTTTTGCGGCACGGTCTGCTACAGGGCAGCTTTATACCGAATCGAGAACAGAGAGAGTTGCGCGAACTGGTCCGTTATCGCCGAAGTTTGATCGAAGAACGTTCCCGAGAAGTCAGCCGGATTCAAAAGGTACTGGAAGGAGCGAATATCAAGCTCTCTTCGGTGGCGACGGATACACTTGGTGTATCGGGCCGGGCTATGATTGAAGCCATGATCCAAGGGATCGAGGATCCCAAGGAGTTATCCGAGTTAGCCAAGAGACGGTTAAAAACCAAGAAAGATGACCTCCAGCGTGCGTTACAAGGGCTGATCGGGCCGCACCAGAAGCTCATGCTAGACGCCCAATTGAAGCACATTGATTTTCTCGACGAGCAGATTTCCAAATTGGATGAAGAAGTTAAATTGCGGATGCTCCCTTTTGAGAAAGACCTGGAGCGATTGGATACGATTCCCGGTGTCGGTCGACGTAACGCTGAACAGATATTGGCTGAAATCGGTACCGACGTAAAGAATCAATTCCCATCTGCTGCCCATTTGTGTTCGTGGGCCGGGATGGCTCCAGGTAACAATGAAAGTGCCGGGAAACGAAAGTCCGGTCGAACACGAAAAGGAAACAAGAAGCTGCGTCATGCGCTAGTCGAAGCGGCGCGAGCTGCCGCAAGAACCAAAAACACGTATCTTTCTGCTCAGTATCATCGGATTGCCGCTCGTAGAGGGGCCAATCGTGCTGCGGTAGCTGTAGGCCATACTATTTTAACCATCGCCTATCATCTTTTAACTCGAGAGCAAGACTATGTTGAACTCGGAGCCGATTTCTACGATCAACGTAGAAAAGATATTGTAATCAAACAGTCGATCAAACGATTAGAGTCTCTGGGAGTCAAAGTCAGCATCGAACAAACGGCCTAATTCTGGTGCTGAGGTATATAGCCAACACGAGACCCTTCGAAAAAATGGAAAAGGTAAGGGTCTAGTTTCGTATTGCCTAAAAAGTTAC
>NZ_JBCNFP010000025.1:0-1446 GCF_050481165.1 Paenibacillus cisolokensis | reverse complement strand
CGCCGCAAGCATCTTGCGGTGGCCTTCAAGCGTCCGTTCTCCCAGCAGCCCCGTCAACTCGGATAACTCCGGGTTGCTGGTGATGACCTCGGCGTCGGAAAGATCGCCGCAAACCTCAATTAAAATCCGCCGGCGGTCATCTTTTTTCAACTGCTCATTGAAGAACGCTGGGTTCGTCAGCAGTTTGAAGACCTCTTCCTTAACGATGCTGGCAATGAACGCTTCGTATTCGCCCTTTTTGACCGGCACCCCATCGACGTAGTAGTCCGTCGTGTGCCCGGTAAACTCGGCCGTAACGGCGCCACGCTTCTTGGTCCATTTTTCCGAAAACACCTTACGGAGCGTTCGGCGCTTGCCGTTGACGAGCAGCACGACCTCGACCTCATGGTTTGTTCCGTGCTCCAGCACCTTGCCGTCGGGCCCGAGCGTTTTAATCTCGAAGTCCTTTTTGTTTTGGCTATCCTTGTCAAACAATGACCAGGTAAAGGCGTCGAACAGAGTCGTCTTTCCCACGGCATTGTCGCCGAACACGTTCACATCCTCACCGTCGGCATCCAATCGGAAATCCCGAATGCCCTTGAAATTCCGGAGCGTCAGGGAAATCAGTTCGATTTTTTTCACGTCCCCCACCCCCTACAGCTCCGCGAGCTCAGCTTCGAGCTTTGCGACTTCGTCGGCGATCATCTGCCGCAATGCCGGCTTTATTACCTCGATCAGCCTTTTGTCGTTTTGACTAGGATTGGAATCTGTTGATGAGAGACTGAATAACCCGTTTACATACTGATCATATACGGAGATTTTTCTGATACTCTCGATCTGTTTGTCGAGCTTTGACAACCGATCGATTTTATTCACAATTAGGCGAGCCTTTTTCGCTCGCTCCTCCATGTACTCCAGCGTTTTCCGGTCCATTGCCGGCCCTCCTTTTGAAAATTAAGATTCAAACCGTCATCGTGACCGCGCCCATTGCCCGCGCCATGCACTTACAAGAGCAATACCATTCGTTCCCACGCTTCCAGATTTTCTGGCCGGCATAGATCGGCGACAGGCACTCGTCATATTCGCATTCGCCGACCGGGTCCACCGGCAACTCCTGCGGGTCCGGCAATCCTTGCTCAAACCGGTCCATCAGACCCACTCCTCTGCAGCGTATTTGAAATTGATTCGCAGCATTTCCGCCTTGAGCGCTGCCCTAACCTCCCGGTTAGGCTCATCGAGGTAGCGATCGTAAAGCTCCATGTACCGGTCGAAATCTCGTTGCTGCTCTGCAGTTAAGCTAGATGCGCGACCCATGTGCCGATCACCACCCTGCGAACGAACTCCTCGAACGTGATCTGGTAGCGCTCGCCGATTTGAAAATGAACGAAGTATTCGCCGAGCTTTTCGAGACGCTCATCCGGCATTGTCATCGCCCTCCGTTTCTCTCAAGATTCGCGCCGTCATGGA
>NZ_JBCNFP010000024.1:0-1448 GCF_050481165.1 Paenibacillus cisolokensis | reverse complement strand
CGCCGCAAGCATCTTGCGGTGTCCTTCAAGCGTCCGTTCTCCCAGCAGCCCCGTCAACTCGGATAACTCCGGGTTGCTGGTGATGACCTCGGCGTCCGATACGTCACCGCAAACCTCGATCAGGATTTTGCGGCGCTCCTGCCATTTCAAGACTTCGTTGAAATAGGACGGATTGGTCAGGAGCTTAAACAGGTCCTCATCGACGATCGAGCTCACCACATCGGCATACTCCGACTTTTTGACCGGCACCCCATCGACGTAGTAGTCCGTCGTGTGCCCGGTAAACTCGGCCGTAACGGCCCCGCGCTTCTTGGTCCATTTTTCCGAAAACACCTTACGGAGCGTTCGGTGCTTGCCGTTGACGAGCAGCACGACCTCGACCTCATGGTTTGTTCCGTGCTCCAGCACCTTGCCGTCGGGCCCGAGCGTTTTAATCTCGAAGTCCTTCTTGTTCTGGCTGTCCTTGTCGAACAGGGCCCACGTAAAGGCGTCGAACAGAGTCGTCTTTCCCACGGCATTGTCGCCGTATATGTCTACGTTTTCGCCGTCGGCATCCAATCGGAAATCCCGAATGCCCTTGAAATTCCGGAGCGTCAGGGAAATCAGTTCGATTTTTTTCACGTCCCCACCCCCTACAGCTCCGCGAGCTCAGCTTCGAGCCGCCTGATTTCCTTCAATGCGAGATCGATAAAAACTTTCACCAGGTTGGCAACCAATTCAGCAGTAAACTGGTTTTTGATTTTTTCATCGTCCCACGTCCCAACGCGAACATTCGGTACCCGCAAGGCACAAAATTCGATGCCATATGTTCGCTTTACCCGCTCGATTTCTATGGTAAGATGTTCAATACGATTTACGATTGCTCTCGCTTTCTTCGCCCTCTCTTCGAGGTATTCCAGCGTTTTCCGGTCCATTGCCGGCCCTCCTTTTGAAAATTAAGTTTCAAACCGTCATCGTGACCGCGCCCATTGCCCGCGCCATGCACTTACAAGAGCAATACCATTCGTTCCCACGTTTCCAGATTTTCTGTCCGGCATAGATCGGCGGCAGGCACTCGTCATACTCGCATTCGCCGATCGGGTCCACCGGCTTCTCCTGCGGGTCCGGCAATCCTTGCTCAAACCGGTCCATCAGACCCACTCCTCTGCAGAGTATTTGAAATTGATTCGCAGCATTTCCGCCTTGAGCGCTGCCCTAACCTCCCGGTTAGGCTCATCGAGGTAGCGATCGTAAAGCTACATGTACCGGTCGAAATCTCGTTGCTGTTCTGGAGTTAAGCGAGGTACGCTACCCATGTGCCGATCACCACCCGGCGAACGAACTCCTCGAATGTGATCTGGTAGCGCTCGCCGATTTGAAAATGAACGAAATATTCACCGAGCTTGTCGAGCCGATCATCCGGCATTGTCATCGCCCTCCGTTTCCCGCAAGATTCGCGCCGTCATGGA
>NZ_JBCNFP010000023.1:0-82970 GCF_050481165.1 Paenibacillus cisolokensis | reverse complement strand
GGGCTTTCGAAATTTAGGTTAAAGTTTAAAACTCACTTCCTATTTGCCTTTGTTTAACTGTCCGCGCCTTCCGTCAAATCGTCGCCCGTCCGTCGGTGCCCCGCCTTCAGCCCCCTTTCTCGATTGCTTTGGCGAAAAAGCTGCAAAAATACAGGAACTTTGGCCCTAATAGATGACTATGGAGTAAAATCCTGCAAAAATACAGTATTTTTTGGTAAAATCCGCTTGTTGGGCTTGAACGGATCAAAAAAACTGTATAATCGCAGGAATTTTCGCGTTTTGGTTATTTTACGCCAGAAAAAGCTGCACTTTTGCAACTTTGTCCTTTTATTGTCTCATCTTCAGGTTGCCGGCCGCCGCGGAGCCGGAGTAAAGCAAGCGATTTCGGGACTGGTGCCAATTCACAGCGGGGCTGGAGCGAACGAATAAGACCCTGGAGCTTCGCAATCAGGCGTACAGCGGTTGGGTGTGCGAGGGAATAGAGTCCTGGCCGTCCATATTCGGTCGGATGACGGTACGGGTTTTGCGCAATAAAGGATTTTCCAAGCGGTACCTTTCTCGGAAGCGCGAAAGGCTGCCATTTAACTTCGAAAATAGATTTCGGCGAGGCAAGACAGATCGCCGGTTTTGAATCTGAAGTGTTGGTAATTGGAGGTGTTCCGGAAGAAGGTGATGTTGTGCTGTTAAAACCGGATGAACCCGTTAAAAACGGTACGCCTATTGCCAAAAAAACTTTCAGGCATTTTGAGGGACTTGGTTTGACCCGGCCGATGCGGATATAATAGGGGGCACAACATGTTTGCTTTTGTCCGGACGAAGACCGGGCAGAGAGGGGACAAGCCATGTTATACTCGTTTCGAAACCGGCTGATCGCGATCTTCGTACTGCTCTTCGTTTTGTCCTTCGGAACGCTGTCCATTCTGCTTTTTAACCAGTCCCGTTCGATTGTCCGCTCCTATATCGAATCGTCGGCGCTGGAGAAGATGGATGAATACGGGTCGTACATCGATATGCTGCGGACGCAAATCTACGACCTCGCGTCCATCGTTTTCAACAGCGATATTACGCACGACTGGGATACCATCGTCTCCGATCCGAACGCCACATCCGCTGAAAAATATGTTGCCCACTATCGGTTAAGCCAGTTTTTGACCCAAACGACCAACAGCTATTCGAGCGTAACTTCCGTTACCGTCTACCGGCGGGAAGGCATGTGGGTCAGCAGCGGCAATCAGATCGTGTCCGATCAATCCTTTCTGGAAGACGACTGGTACGAACGCTTTATCCATAACGAGGAATATTGGGTACCGTCCCATCAGGATGCGGCGGAAATGCGCAATCACAATTCGCACCCGGTCGTCAGCATGCTGATGCCGATCGGTTCGTTTCATCCCGCGCAGACGAGGAGCATCATGAAGGTGAACGTGAGCGCGGACGATTTTTTGGAACCGCTTAACCGGATTCATCTGGGCGAGAGCGGCACCATCTATTTGCTGGATCAGCATGGCCGGCCGATGCTGTCGCAGGAGGAGTACCACCCGCATGACAGCATGTTGAAACAGGTGGAGGCCATTCGCGTCGGCGGCAAAAAGCAGGGCGTCGTCTATCTCGAAAACGACAACCGCAAAACGGATATTCTCGTGTACAAGAAGCTGCCGCAAACAGGCTGGATGCTCGTCGGGTTCGTCTCCGAACAGGATTTGTACGCCCAATTGTTCAAACTGCGAAAAACGATACTGCTGCTCGCTTCCCTGCTGCTCGTGTTGTCTCTGCTGCTTGCGACATGGCTGTCGCACGGCATCACCAAGCCGCTGTCGCGGCTCGTTCAGTCGATGCGGCACGTTCAACGGGGCGATTTCGAGCATGCTTTAAGCCGCCTGCCTCCGGACAACCGGATACGCAATGAGGTCGGCTTTGCGACTTCAACGTTCCGCACGACGGTCATTCAGCTGCGGAACCATATCAAGAACGAGTTCGAGCTGAAGCTGCTCAGGCAGCAAGCCGAGTACAAAGCGCTGCTGATGCAGATTAATCCGCATTTCCTGTTCAACACGTTGGAGCTGATCAGCAGCCTGACGGTGCAGAAGCGGACGGAGGATACGCTTCGGGTCGTCGAATCGCTCGGCAGGATGATGCGTTTTTCGCTGAAAATAAGCGACGATCTGATCCATTACATGACGCCGGAGGTTGTTACGGAACGGACGGGCGGCCGTTTGACGATTGTGGCCCGCGACGGGGAAGAGGTGTTGATCGCCAACTTTTCGGACGAATCGGCCACGTGGGCGGTCAAGACTTGCGATCCGGTTCTCGTATTGGTGGCGACGGAGTATATCCGGCACGACATCATGATCGAAGCGATTACGGCCCGGCTCGGCCCGGAGAAGTTGGATGCGCTGTGGCGGAACAACCCCGATCTCGTCCATGTTATGACGGGAAAACGAAACGACGGACAGAACGAAGTCTGAAAACGGAGGAAACATGAACAGTAAGGAAGTTGACCTGGAACGTCCGGCCGGCGGGAACGACAGCTTCATGCAAGGTGTGAAGGATTGTTTGCCCACCGTGCTCGGGTATTTAAGCATCGGATTCGCCGCCGGCGTGGTGGAGAAAACGGCCGGTTTATCTATGGCCGAAATAGCTTTGATGTCTGTGCTGCTCTATGCCGGCTCCGCGCAGTTCATTACGGCGGGGATGCTGGCGGCGGGCAATCCGGCTACAGCCATTATCGCTACCGTATTTTTTGTCAATTTGCGCCATCTTCTGATGAGCGCGGCGATTGCCCCTTTCTTCCGGCATCTTCCGATATGGAAAAACGTCCTGATCGGCTCCCAATTGACAGACGAAACGTTCGGCGTCGCAACTACGGCGTTGTCCGGAAAGTCAAGGGGAAGCTTCCGATGGATGATCGGTTTGAATCTTACCGCTTATTTGAACTGGCTGGCCGCGAATTTGGCTGGAGGCTATTTCGGACAATGGATCGCCTCACCGGAGAAATTCGGTTTGGATTTCGCGCTGCCTGCCATGTTCATCGGTCTGTTCATGCTGCAATGGAAGGAACGTGCCAAGTTTCGCGTTGATCTTATCGTTGCGCTCAGCGCGGTCGTCGTGGCGGTCGCCGGGACGGTATTCATATCCGGGAGCGCGGGAGTGCTGATCGCCATCATCATCGCTGCAAGCGTGGGAGTGTGGGTGGAAAAATGGAAGTGAATGGGAGCTTTCTTTGGATGATTCTGGGGGCATCGCTGGTCACCTTTATCCCGAGAGTTTTGCCGCTCGTCGTATTGAGCCGGATTCGATTGCCGGAATGGGGGATGCGCTGGCTGCAGCATATTCCGATAGCCGTTATGTCGGCTTTGCTGGCTCAGGAGCTGCTCGTTTCCGACGGGGCGTTCTCGATGTCGCCTGACAAGCTCGTTGCCGCTTTTTTTGCGTTTGCGGTCGCATATTTGACGAAAAGCCTGCTCGCCACAGTCATGACGGGGGTCGCGGCCATGATGCTGCTGCGATATGCATTTGCGTTGTAAATGCGACGGTAACGCAAAATGAAATCGTTTATTTTTGAAAGGACAATACTTTACGAATGGAAGGGATCTTGGCATGAATATTGTATATATGCATACGCATGATACGGGCCGGTATATTCAACCGTACGGATATGCGGTACCGACGCCGAACCTGATGCAATTGGCCAGGGAAGGGGCGCTGTTCAGGCAGGCTTATTGCGCGGGTCCGACCTGCTCCCCGAGCTGAGCGGCCTTGCTTACCGGCATGGTTCCCCACTCGGCGGGCATGTTCGGGCTGGCCCATCTTGGCGCGCAATTGGACGACTACGGCAAACATTTGGTTCAGTTTTTGAGTACAAACGGATACGAAACGGCTTTGTGCGGCATTCAGCACGAAGCGCCCGAGGCGGAAATGATCGGGTACGATCGCATTTTGGGTAATCCGGACTTTGATATGAGCGTGTTCGACTTCGACGCTGTCGGCTGGGATCTTCAAAATGCGAGAGCGGCAGCGGAATACATCAAGGAGAAGAGAACGAAGCCGTTCTTTTTGTCCTTCGGCATGTTCAGCACCCATTTGAATTTTCCGCAGGCCGATCCGGAGTTTGAGCCCGCTTATCTTGCGCCGCCATATCCTCTGTATGACAACGAAATCAACCGCAAGCAATGGGCCGGGTATCTGACCTCGGCGAAAACCGCCGACAGATGTGCCGGCATCGTGCTGGAAGCGTTGCGGGATGCCGGACTCGACAACGAAACGCTGGTCATCTATACGACGGATCACGGTTTGCCCTTCCCGCGAATGAAGTGCAGTTTGTTCGATGCCGGCATCGGCGTGTCGCTGATCATTCGGACGCCTCAAGGCCACCGGAAAGGCGAAGCGGTGGACGCTTTGGTATCGCATATCGATCTGTTCCCGACCATTTGCGAGTTGGCAGGCTTGTCCAAACCGGACTGGCTGCAGGGCCGCTCCTTGCTGCCGATTCTGGAAAACGAAACGGAGTCTGTCCGTCAGTCCGTTTTCGCGGAAATCAATTATCATGTGGAGTATGAACCGATGCGCTGCGTGCGCAGCGAGCGATACAAGTATATCCGCAATTACGGCGAGACGGCGTATTTGGCCCCGAACCTGGACACGAGCGAATCGAAATCGTTCCTGTTGGCGCACGGTTTTCTTGACACGGAGAAGCCGCGCGAGATGCTGTTCGATTTATATACGGACCCGGTCGAACGGGTAAATCTGGCGGATGACGAGCGTTACCGGGAAGTGAAAAGCAAAATGGCGGCGGAATTGGATCAGTGGATGGACAGCACGAACGATCCGCTGCTGAGCGGCAACGTTCCTTTGCGTAGAACTCCGGAAGTAACGTAAGACAGCCGGGGCGATCAGATTTTGAATGCCCGATCGTTCAAGGCGGCCGGTTACGCCGAAGTGCTGCCGGAAGAAGAGATGAGCGGCAATCGTCTGCTGCAGGCGGTCCATACCGTGTACGGAAACCGGGAGGCGATTATCGGAATAATGAACGCGAGCGACAGCAGGGATGCGGCGAATCAGGTGATGGCGCTCATCGAGCGGATGGCGAAGCGGCGGCATGGCGAGCCATGAACGGACCGGCTCGGCGGCGATCAGGCGCGTTTCGAGCGCATCGCCTTGACCACCTTGACTTTGCCGCCATCCAGCAGGTCGCGGTACTGTGCGGACTCCATCGGACAGAGCGCTATGCGGCCCTGCTCATCGAAGACGAGTCCCCAACCGTACTTTTTCGCCAGCGGAGAGGTGCGCAGACATGCCTGGGGCTTGGAGAAAAACGCTGCCCGCAGCCCGGCGATGTCGGACTCGGACTTCGGAATGTCCTGGCGCTCGAGCCATGTATGAAACAGCACGTCTTCCTGCGTATACTCGTACGGATGGCCGGCAAGCATTTCGTATTGAATTTGTGCAATACTTTTCTTCCCTCCCCGCCCTTCCGGCACCTTGCTCGCGCGCAGGGGACAATCGTCGGCGACCGCGATTAGCGTTCGATAATAGTTATAATCCATAGAAGCAGCCTCCATGTTTCCTTTCATTATCATATTCCTTTCATTATTCCATTCTATCATACCGGAACACCATTTTCTTCCATTCATATTGGAATCGAAAAAAATGTAAATCTCTTTCGAAAGAAACGTCAACACCGGCGGACGGGGAGTTGGTATAGTTAAAGATGGATATTCAACCAGCTTGAATGCGGACGGTAAGGCTGGCCTTGGAATAATCCGACGGAGGTGTCAGCGATAAAGACGTGGAATTTCGGCATTATCGGCTGCGGCACTGTCGCCGACTTCCATATCGCGGCGATCAACCAGATCGAGGGAGCGCGCCTTGCGGCCGTATCCAGCCGCAACGCGGACAAGGCCCGGGCGATAGCCGAGCGGGAACAGTGCGACTGGACGAGCGATTATAAGACGCTGATCGGCCGGTCGGATATCGATATCGTCTGTCTGACGACATCGAGCGGCAGCCACGCGCGGATCGGGCTTGACGTGCTGAATGCCGGCAAGCATCTCATTGTGGAAAAACCGATCGCGATGAATTCCGCCGACGCGGCTTTGCTCGTCCGTACGGCCAAGGAACGAGGGGTCAAGCTGTCGGTCATCTCCCAGCGGCGCTTCGAAGCCCAGCATCAGGCGGTGAAGCGGGTGCTGGAGGAAGGAGCGCTCGGCAAGCTTTTGTTGGCCGAGGTATCGCTACCTTTCTACCGCTCGCAGGCTTACTATGACAGCGCGGATTGGCGCGGGACGCTCGCGGAAGACGGGGGCGCGCTCATGAATCAGGGCATCCACAGCATCGACCTGCTGCTCTGGTTCGCCGGCGAAGCGCGCACCGTATTCGGTCAAGTCGCCACGCAGACGCATGTCATGGAAGCGGAAGATCTGGGCTTGGCTATCATCCAGTTCAAGAGCGGCGCCTTCGGCACCATTATGGCATCCACAAGCATCCAGCCCGGTTTTCCCGCTTCCCTTCATCTATACGGGGAGAAAGGAACGATCAAGCTGGAAGGCACGTCGATCGTGCATTGGACGGTGCCGGGCCGGGACGAGCCGAAATGGATTCATTCCGGAGCCTACGGCGGCGTGTCCGATCCCCGCAGCATTGCGGCCGATCTTCATCAGAGCCAGCTCATCGATGTGTTGACGGCGATCGAGACAGGCGTCGAGCCGCTCGTTACAGGCGAAGACGGTTTGCGCGCCGTGCAGCTGGTGGAAATGATTTATGCGAGCGCGGCGCAAGGCGTTCGGTTAACCGTCGGCGGCAGCGGTCAGCCGGACCCCCGTTAATGCCGGAACGGCCGACGGGTCATGCGACAGGCGTTAAGCTAGGAGGGTCGAAGATGAAATTTGCTGCATTCAGCGGCGTATTTATCGATTACAGCATTCAGGAAGCGATGCGGCTGACGAAAAGACTGGGGATGGACGGAATCGAAATTGCCGGCCGCGAGCCTCATCTGTCGGCCGAAACGAGTCTGCCGCGGGTGAAAGAAATGAAAGCGCTGGCGGACGGTCTCGGCTTGGAAATCCCGGTCATCGCTTCGTATGCCGGCGGATTTTCCGTCATGAGCGATCGGGAAGCGGAGAAGACATTCGCCGAATTTCAGCGCATGCTGCATCACGCGGGCGAGCTCGGAGCGACCCGAATCCGGGTTTCCCCGGGCGGTCCGAACGCTTTCCTGGCGCAGGATTATCATTATGTCAAAGCGGCGTACTGGCTGGATCGCTGTGCGGCGGAGGCGAAAGCGCAGCAGGCGGAGATCGTTCTCGAAATTCACAACGGATCGCTTGTGGAAACGGTGGAAAGCAGCCTCCGGCTGCTCGGCATGCTGGAGCACGACAACGTCGGCATGATTCATGACGCCGGCAATATGTATATTACGGATACGGATTACGGGCGCGATTCCGTGCTGAAGCTCGGCGACCGTCTGTTCCATGTGCATGTGAAAGACGAGCTGCGGATCGAGAAGGCCGGCGCGCCGGGCACATTTGTCAATTTGACGCACCGCGGGGAGGAAAGCTTCCTGCAATGCCGGCTTGGCGAAGGCGAAGCGGATCATCGCCCCTTGTTCGACGCGCTCGTCGAGACGGGCTATCGGAACTGGATCACGCTGGAATGCCATGCGCCGTTTCCGCCTTACGAACGGCTGGAGCATGATTTTCAAGCGGTAAAGCGGCTGCTAGGCCGTTCATAGGCTGCAGCCATTATGAGCAAGGCGGGCGGCCAGCCGGAAACCTAGGGTTGTCCGCGCTTTCAGATTGCAATATGCTAGAGGCAAGACAAGCTCCCGGGCGGTGAAGTGGCGGTGGAGATCGCTTATTTCCAAAGCAAAGATTTGCTGAACGAAGAATTTCCTTTCAAAATATTGCGCTATACGAGCACATCGCTGAAACAGCCGCTGCATACGCACGAATATATTCAGATCGCGTATGTGCTCAGAGGGATGTGCAATCATCAACTGCGCGGCAAATCGCTCAAAGTAAGCAGAGGGGATATTTTCATCATTTCACCCGGCGTGGTACACAGCCTGAGCGCGATTGACGATAAGCCGTACGAAGTCGTACTGCTCGATTTCATGCCGTTTCTCGTGCGCGATTACGTAAAGCCGTTCTCTTCGACGCTGCTTGCGCTGCTGCAGCCGTCCGAAGGGCGCAGCGATTCCCGGCAGCAGCCCTGGCTGCATATCGCCAAAGGCAAGCAGTTGCTTGTCGAACAGCTGCTTCAGGATATACAGGATGAATTCGAGCACCGCGAAGCCGGATTCGAGTTTTCGGTTCGCATCAGTCTCGTCAAGCTGCTCATTCTGATCGACCGCGAATTCCGCAAATCAAGGCGGAATCCGGCCAGACAGCCGGCGCTCGCGGACCAGCATCCGATCGATGCGGTGAAGCGGTATATCTACGATAATTACAGCCAGGACATTCCGCTCGAGCACGGCGCCATGATCGCGAATATGGCTCCCGCCTATTTCAGCCATATGTTCAAAAAAGAGACGGGCCAATCGTTCGTCGATTTTATGAACGAAGTTCGGATCGAACGGGCGATGGAGCTGATCCGGCAAGGGACGCATACGATTACGCATATCGGCTACCAGGTGGGGTTTCACCATTTGAGCCATTTCATTCGGACGTTCAAAAAGCGAACCGGCATTACGCCGACCGAATACAAGAAAACATTCGGACACCCCGCATCTAAACCAGAGACGGAAAGAGGGCATGAGGAATGAACCGACAAGCGCTGAAGGTTGGAATTATCGGGCAAGGACGAAGCGGACGGAATATTCACGGCAATCTGCTGGCCACCATCCCGGAATATTACACGATTGCAGCCGTATCCGATTCGCTTCCGGAACGGCGCGAGCTGGCCGTTAAGGAATACGGCTGCCGGGCCTATGAAAGCTGGGAGGAGATGGTGCGGCACGAGGATCTCGATCTGGTCGTCAACGCCTCCCCCAGCCATCTGCATTTTCCGATTTCGCTGGAGCTGCTGAACCGGGGCTTTAACGTGCTGTGCGAGAAGCCGCTTGCAAAGACGGCGGAGGAAGTCGATCAATTGATCGAAGCTTCCGAGCGGTCCGGCAAAGTGCTGGCCGTATTCCAGCAGTCCCGCTATCAGCAGGCGTTTTTGAAAATCCGGGAAGTGATCGATTCCGGCGTGCTGGGAAGAATCGTGCAAGTCAATTTTACGTTGAACAACTTCGCGCGCCGTTGGGACTGGCAGACGCTGCAGAGCAACAACGGCGGCAATCTGATGAACACCGGTCCCCATCCGCTCGACCAGGCGCTGCAGCTGTTCGGCACCGATGTGATGCCGCAAATTATGTGCATCATGGATCGGGCCAATACGTTCGGCGATGCGGAAGATTACGTGAAGCTGATTATGAGAGGAGAAGGCCGGCCGACGATCGATTTGGAAATTTCTTCGTGCTGCGCGTACAGCCGCGAGCAATTCAACATTCAGGGCACGAACGGCGGCTTGCGCGGATCGGTCACGGAGCTGGAATGGAAATATTTCAAGCCGGAGGAAGCGCCCGAGCAGAAGCTGATTCGCGAGCCGCTCTTTGACAGCAACGGCATGCCGGCTTACTGCAGCGAAACGCTGATCTGGCATACCGGCAGCTGGAAGCTGTCCACGCCGGACGGCCTGTCGCCGTTTGACGAGATGACAAAGACGCTTTACCTGATGCTGCACCGCCATATGACCGAAGGGGCAGAGCTGGAAATTACGCCGCAGCAGGTGCGGCAGCAGATGCTCGTCATGGAGGAGTGCCGGCGTCAAAATCCGCATATTTACAAGCCGTAAGATTTTTGCAGGAAGGAAAGGATCGGTTCGGAATTCGATCGGTTGCATCGGGGGACGCGGCACTGAAAAGAGCCGGCGTCCTCTTTTTTCTCCCATCCGAAAGCGCGATGCGATATAATCGTCACATCTGGCAGACGATGGCGAGCGATTCGGAAGGTACGGATTTTATATGCTGGCGGTCGGCATAGCAGCCGGTTTGCTGTTGAAGGAATACGTCTTTATGCTTCTGTTCGTCGGGTTCCTTCTCGCGATGCGCGCCTTTTTGATCGTCCGGGTGGAAAAAAGATTGAAGGAAGTCGAGAAGAGGGATGGCAAATGACTATCGAAATCGTCTCCGTAAACATCGGCAAGCCGCAGCAAGTTCAGTACCGGGGTAGAGAACTGTCCACCGGCATATGGAAGACGCCGGTCGAAGGCCCCTTGCATTTATCCTATTCCAATCTGGAAGGTGACGGGCAGGCTGATTTGGTCCATCATGGCGGGCGGGACAAGGCGCTTTGCGTCTATGCGTACGAGCATTACCCGTTCTGGGAGCGGGAATTGAAAAGACCGCTGGCTTACGGAGCTTTCGGCGAAAATTTGACCGTAAGAGGGCTGCCGGAGACGGAAGTGTGCATCGGAGATATTTTCCGTTTCGGCGAAGCGGTTGTGCAGGTCAGCCAGCCTCGTCAGCCCTGCTTCAAATTAGCGGTGAAATACGGCGTGCCCGAGCTCCCGGTCAAAGTGCAGGAAACCGGCTTTACCGGTTATTATTTTCGCGTGCTGCAGGAGGGCGAAGTATCCCCGAAGGACGGTCTGATCCGCGTCTTCCGTCACCCCAAGGCGGTAACCGTTTCGTTCGCCAACCGGATTATGCATCATGACAAGCAAAATGCGGAAGGCATTCAGCGCATTCTCGATGTGGAAGAGCTGTCCGGCAGCTGGCAAGAAACGTTGCGCAAACGGCTGGCCGGAATCGGGAACGATGCCCCTCATTGAAGCCTGTTCCGCCGCTTCGGCCCGTATCCGGGTTGCTCCGGACGGATGTCGGCGGCGCCTGGCGCCTGCGAAGGAACGAACATTTCGATGCGCGTGCCTTGGCCGGGTGCGCTGTCAATCCGGAATAAGGCGTCGTCGCCGTACATCAGCACGAAACGTCTGTAGGCGTTGTAAATGCCGGTATGGCGGCGGAAGTAAGGATCTTCCGTTTCGCCGGAGGCGGCGATCAACTGCCGGAATTTGTGCAGCACGTCCGCCGGCATGCCGGCGCCTGTGTCGTGCACGATGATGAGCAAGCCGCCTGCCGCCGCCTTGACCACGACGCGCAGCGAAAATTCGTCCGCGCTCATGTTCGGGCTCCACCCGTATTTAAACGCATTTTCGATATAAGGCTGAATCGTCAGCTTCATGATCCGGACATCCAGGGCGGCGGGATCGATCTCAAAGCTTGTCCGCACTTCCCGTCCGTGCCGGTAGTCGTGGATTTTCATGAAGTTGCGGATATAGTCCATCTCCTCCTTCACCGTTGCCCAGCCGCTGTTGTTGCTGACTGTATAGCGCATCATGCGGGATACCGACTGCACCATATCGCCGACCGCGTCTCCGTTATTGCGAAGAGCGTACGATTCGATCGTCTCCAGCGTGTTGAACAGAAAATGCGGATTGATCTGCGCCTGAAGCTGCAGCACCTCGCGCTCCTTCTCCCTGAGCTTCGCTTGATACACTTCGCGTTCCATCTTCTGCAGTTTCGATAACGTCTGATTGTAGCTTTGGACGAGATAGCCGATTTCATCCTGACGATTCGTCATCGCGATCGGCACATAGACGCCCCGCCCCAGGCTTTGCATCCCTTGCTTAAGCCGGTACAATGGCCGGAGAACGCTGTTCATCGCGGGGAAGGCGACAATAATCGCGATGATCAGACTGACGGCGGCGATCAGCAGCGTAAGCAAAAAGGCCTGCTGGGCGCCTTTCTCGATCCCGCTTAAGGGAGCGGTCCACACCAGCTTCCAGCCGGTACCCGGCAGGTCGGCGTAGGAGGCCTGATATTCCGCGCCGTCCGCCGTGAACAGAAAATGGCCCGAATTCTCAGGCATCTCCGCTAGCTTCGTCCGGAACACTTGCATAACGTCCGGGTCCGCCTCCGCAGTGTCGACGCTCGTGCCTGACGGCGCATGATACAACAGCAGCTGTCCGCCGGCTTCCTGCCGGTTGCCGCTCAGCATCCCGGTCAGTTTGTCCGCGTTGATCTCGAAAATGAACCACGATTCGGTTTTCCCCGTATTCAGGTTTACGATCGGCCATACATAGGAGAAGACGCGGTCCTTCGAGTACAGGACGTAGTTCATCGGATGGGGCGGCAGCAGTTCGGGCTCCGTCGTATCGAATACGGAATTGTACAGGCTGTCGGCCTTAAAGGAGAACGACGCGTCCAGCGTTTTCTGGTTCGAATAGAAGTAGACTTTGCCCGGCTTATCCAAATAGAGGACGCCCAGCACATCCGGGTGGAATTGCAGCGCGTTTTTGATGATCGGACGGAATTTGATAATATCGTTGGTTTGCCCGGTCAGATCGGACACCGGCGTATCCAGGAACCGCTGAAAATCGGGGTTGCTGAACAGATTGTCGAACGATTGGTTCAAGCTTTCCAGATAGCTGGCGATTTCGCGCGAGACGAAGCGGGTATATTGCGAAGAGACGGAAGCCGCGTATTCCGTGCTCGACCGGAACATGAACGATTCGGAGCTGTAGCTGACCAGCGAAAGCGGGATGATCGAGATCAGCAAAAGGATCATGAAAAGTTTGTATTTGATCGACAATTGGTTTACCATTCGTTTGACGGACCGAAAAATGGACAACAGCATTTCCCTCCAGATATTGTAAGATTCGGCCTGCACAAGCGCATAAGACAGCCAAGGAGTGTGAGCGATCATGAAAATATGCGTCGTGGATGATGAGCGGGAAGTCCGAATGAGCATCATTCAGAAGCTGTCGCTATTATATCCGCATGAAGAAATTTTCGATGCGGGCTTCGGCCATCGGGCATTGGAAACGATTGCGCTTATTCAGCCGGATCTGGTATTTCTCGATATTCGCATGCCGGAGATGGACGGTTTGGACATTCTCGACCGTCTGAAATCGGACAGCCCCTCCATGCATGTTGTCATTATATCAGGGTACGATGATTTTGAATACGCAAGGAAGGCGCTTCAGTACGGAGCGATGGACTATTTGCTGAAGCCGGCGGACCGCGGGGAAATAAAGGAAATCGTGGAGAAAGTAAAACGGAAGCAGCGCGACGAATTCAGGCGGGAGTTTGAATTTTTCAGTTCGAAAGCGCCCGAAGCTCCGCTCCGGTACGAGCATCTGGAGCTGTTCAACATCAGTCTCTGGTTCAACGAGCGGCAGTGGAAAACGGTGCTGTTCGGAAGCGTGTCCGAACGGATCGCCGAATTCGAGCGGATGCCGGGGCATATTATGTTTGCGTTCGCCGCAGCTCCCCGGATCGAGGGGATCGTCGTCAAGGCGGAGATGGATCAATACCCGGCCGGCTTCCGGGACAAAGCCTCATGTCTGCCGTTTCTGACCGCCGAAATCAAGAAGCTGGAGCGGCGGCTGTTCTTCGGGACGGCGGCAAGCGCCGGCGCAGCGGACGACTCCCCGGCCCGGGCAGGCGACCGCAAGGAAGCCGGGAAGAAGGCGAACAAGCTGCGCAGCCTGATCGTGGCGCATGCGGTGAACGGTCAAATCGAATCGTTGGAAGAGGCGCTGCGGCAATGGTTCGAGCAGCTGAAACGGCTCGATCTGCCCGAGCTGCGGCGGGAATGCGCGCATTTGATGGCGGCGCTGGACGAAGGGCTGGTCAAGCCGGACGTCATCGTGGTCGAAGAAGAAACGTTCCATTACTGGCTTGCATGGGTTTCGAAGCATCCGACCTGGGAGGAGCTTACGGCGAGTATCCGCAAGCTCGTTGTGAGCGGCGTCCATGCGCTGAAGCGGCTCGAAGCGCGTCCGGAGGAAGAAGGCGCGGCGCGGAGCTGGTTCGAGCAGGCGGTGAAATTGCTGGAAACGTCGACAGACCCGAATTTGAGCCTGGAATCCGTTGCGGAAGCGGTTAACGTTCATCCGGTAACGCTGAGCCGCATGTTCAAGCAGCAGATGGGCGTCACGTTCGTCAAATATTTGACGGGAAGGAAGCTGAAGCATGCGCAAGAGCTGCTGCTGACGACGAACAAACGGATCAACGATATTTCCGAGGAGATCGGGTACGGCGATTACCGCTATTTTCGGAGCCTGTTCAAGAAAGAGTTCGGTTACTCGCCGTCCGAATTCCGCAGGCGGAACGGCATTGCCGCCGGTCCGGACGAAGCGGAAGAAGCCGGAATGTAAAGACGCACGGGCGTTAAAAAGTTCGTCTCTTTGGTTAAAAAATTCTTCTGTGACGCCGCTTCGCTCCCCTCTATAATCGACATAAAGCGATGAAGATGTTGGGAGGCAAGCATGATGGGAATACTGAAAGCAGGCATTATCGGAGCGGGCTTCATCGGCTCGGCGCATGTGGAAGCGGTTCGGAGGCTCGGTTTTGCCGAAGTTGCGGCGATAGCGGACTCGAATAAAGAGTCGGCGGAGGCGAAGGCCAAGCAGTTCGGCATCCCGGTCAGCTACGGCGACTACCGCGAAATGCTGGAGAACCCGGAGATCGATGTCATTCACAATTGCACGCCCAATCATGTGCATTATCAAATCAATAAAGAGATCATCCTGGCAGGGAAGCATGTGTTGTCCGAGAAGCCGCTGGCGATGACCAGCGAGGAAAGCGCGGAGCTGCTGGAGCTGGCCCGGCGGCACCGGGTCGTTCACGGGGTCAATTTCGTTTACCGCCAATACCCGATGGTGCAGCAGCTGCGGGCGATGGTCCGGGAGGGACAGCTCGGCGCGATCAACCTCGTACACGGCAGCTATTTGCAGGACTGGCTGCTGTACGACACCGATTACAACTGGCGCATGGCTCCCGAAATCGGCGGCAAATCGAGAGCGGTCGCCGATATCGGTTCGCATTGGTGCGACGCCGTTCAATATGTAACCGGCAAAAAAATAACGAAGGTGATGGCGGACCTGGCGACCGTGCTGCCGTTCCGCAAAAAGTCGTCCGGCGGCGCGGCCACATTCGGCGCTTCGACATCGGAGGCGGAGCATGCGGAGAAAGTGGCGATTCATACCGAGGATTACGCCAGCGTTCTGTTCCATATGGAAGACGGGACGAGGGGCGTATTCACCGTTTCGCAAGTGAGCGCAGGACGCAAAAACCGGCTCAGCTTCGAATTGAATGGCAGCAGACGTTCGGCCTTCTGGAACCAGGAAGAGCCGGCCCAACTCTGGATCGGCCGCCGCGACCGGCCGAACGAGTTGATGGCTGCCGATCCGGCGCAGCTGCTGCCGGAAGCGAAGCCGTTCAACCATTACCCGGGCGGGCATTACGAAGGCTGGCCGGATGCGGAGAAAAATATGATGCTGCAGTTTTACCGCTTTATTCGCGACGGGCGCGACCCGCTGGCCGAACAGCCGTCCTTCGCGACGTTCGAAGACGGCCACCGGTCGATGCAGCTGATCGATGCGATACTGGAAAGCAGCGAACGCGGCGCATGGGTGACTTTGCCTTCCTGAACATGAAGAATTGACGGGTGAAAGGTGTGGGAAGCGGATGAACAAGTTCATAACAGCATGCTTCCTTGCCTTATTGCTGGCGGTCGCGGGCTGCTCGCCGGGACTCGGACGGGACTCTTCCGCCCGCAACGAGGCGCGTGCCGAACCGGTGCTGAAAGTGCTGTACGGTACGGCGGAAACCGGCTCGGAAGCGGTGATCGACGCCATTCGGAAATACGAGCAGCTGTCCGGCCTGAAAGTCGAAATCAGCATGTTGACGTACGATCATTTGCACGGCAAAGTAATGTCCGAGCTTTCGCGCCGCAGCGGCGAATACGATCTGATCGCGCTCGATTCGTCCTGGATGCCCAAGGTCATTCATCATCTGGAGCCGCTGTCGGGCTACATGCGCGCGTCGAAGCATCCGGAAGCGGTCAAGCTCGATGATTTCGTGCCGGAAGTGTTTCTGGACGCCGCGGTATTCGATCCCGGCGCGCCGCATCGCCAGCCGCCCGATATGACGAGTATCGATCTGGAGAAGCTGACATCGGCCGGCTTCGACGTATGGAGCTTGCCCGTTCACGTGAATGTGCTGATGGGCAGCTACCGGAGAGATCTGTTCCGCGATCCGGATGAGCGGCAAGCGTTCCGCGCACGGTTCGGCCGGGAATTGCGGGTGCCGGATACGATAGACGACTATCTGGATATCGCCCGCTTTTTCACGCGCGATACGGATGGCGACGGCAAGTCCGATTTTTACGGCACGACGTTGATGGCCGCCCGGAACGAATCCAACTTTATCGAGTTCCAGTCGCTTCTGGCCGCATATGGCGGGCAGGTGCTGGACGATAACATGAAGCCGGCGTTCCACAGCGAGGCGGGGATACGGGCGCTGGAAACGTACGGCAGCTGGATCAACCGGTATCAGGTGGCGCCGCCGGATTCGCTGTCTTATACGTGGGAGGAAGCGGGGCTTGTGTTCAATTCCGGACAAGCGGCGATGGGCATGTTCTATTACGACATGGGCATCAGCCCCAAGATCCGGTCGGCCGAGATCGGATATTTTGTCGTTCCCGGCGTGTTGTCGGAAGGAAAGATCCGAAGGGAACCGCTGATCGCGTCGTGGGGACTTAGCGTCAACAAGTATTCGGCCCATAAGCAAGAGGCGTACGAGCTGGCCGAATATGTGACGAGTCCCGACGTGCAGCGGCAGGCGCTGCGCTTCCGGCATCATGTGACCCGCCAGTCCGCATTCGCCGAGGCCAGGTCGCTGATTCTGCGGTCGGACAGAGATTATTACAAGGTGCTTCGCGATTCGCTCGGCATCGGCGTCGGCCGTCCGCGCATCGTCAACTACAATCAAGTGTCCGACGCGGTGCAGTCCGCCGTCCATGAATATCTGATCGGCATGAAAGACGCCGAAACGGCGTTGACCGATGCCGCCGTGCTGGCGGGCGGCCTGCTGAAGCAAGCCGGCTACTAGCGAGACGACCTTTCCCCGAATGACAAAAAGGGGGGAGGTTTTTTTATTTTCCGCTCCAAGATGCGGCCCGGCCCCGCTAAAAAGTTCATCCCTTTGCATTAAATTAATCGTCTATAATCGGCCGAATCGGGCAAGTATACTGAGGTTGTACCAGCGACAGGATATTGCGATTCAAGGAGGATGCAGGATGAAGCTCGGCTATCAGACGAATACGTGGGGCGGTGTCGTCGGTCATCCGAACGGCGTTACGTCGATAAAAGATTTGTATTATTTGGCGAACGGCTCGACGGAAGAAGCGCTTGCGGATATTGCCGCGGCCGGATACGAAGGATTCGAGCTGTTCGACGGAAATTTGATGGCGTACGAGAACGAGCCTGACCGGTTCAAATCGTTGATGCGGCAACACGGGCTGCAGTTTATTGGCGTTTATGTGGGGGCAAATTTCATCTACCCGGATATTTGGAAGGACGAGCTGTACCGGATCGAGCGGACCGCGCGGCTGGCGGCAAGCCTCGGGGCCGAACATTTGGTGGCCGGAGGCGGAGCCATCCGGCATGACGGCACGACCGAAGACGATTACAAGCGGCTCGCGGCGGGGCTGGACGAAGTGACGCGAATGGCGGCGAAGTACGGGTTGACGGCCAGCTACCATCCTCATCTCGGCACGATTGTCCAGGCGCCGGAGCAGCTGCGCAAGCTGACGGAGCTAACGGACGTGAAGCTCTGTCCGGACACGGCCCATATTGAAGCGGGCGGCGGCGATCCGCTCGAAACGATTCGCACGTATATCGACCGGATCGAATATGTGCATTTCAAAGACTACCGCAACGGCCGGTTCGTGCCGCTCGGACAGGGAAGCCAGAAATTTTCCGCGATGCTCGACGTGCTGAAAGCGCATCAATACGACGGATGGCTGACGGTGGAGCTGGATTCGTTCCCGAATCCGAAGGAAGGCGCGGAGACGAGCATGCAATTTTTGAAAGGCATTCTATAAAAATATACCCATACATCCAGCAGGGGGTTATCTTCATGAACAAGAAGCGTTCACGTTCGGTCTTTCTGGTCAGCGCCGCGCTGGCCGTCGCGCTGATGTCGGCATGCGGCGCGAACAATAATGCGGCAGGCGGCAGCGAGCCGAACAACGCCGCCGGCAATACGGCGAACGGCGAATCGAACGTCGCTGCGCCGCCGGCGGTGGCCGAGCCGATTATGGTGAATCAGGCGCTGCCGCAGCAGGAAATATTGAGCACGGGGCCGCACGGCGAGGCCGCCGTATCGGCGAAGTCGCTGCAGCTGACGGCCGATGAAGTGAAGCAGATTCAGGGGATGAAGCTGAAGGCGGCGATCGCCATGCACTATGCCGGCAACGACTGGTCCACCGCGCAAATTGCCGGTCTGAAAGACACGTTCGCGAAGATGGGCGTCGAGGTCGTCGCGGTGACGGACGCGCAGTTCAAGTCGGAGAAGCAAGTATCCGATCTTGAGACCGTTATGGCCAAAAACCCCGACATCGTCGTCAGCATTCCGGTCGACCCGGTATCGACGGCGGCGGCTTACAAGCAGGCCGCGCAAGCCGGAGCGAAGGTGGTATTCATGGACAACGCGCCGGAAGGATTGCAGCACGGAACGGACTACGTCAGCGTCGTATCCGCCGACAACTACGGCAACGGCATCGAAGCGGCCCATGTCATGGCGGAAGCGCTGGGCGGCAAAGGCAAGATCGGCGTCATTTATCACGATGCCGACTACTTCGTGACGAGACAGCGGACGGAAGCGTTCGAGAAGACGATCAAGGAGCAGTACCCGGACATTGAAATCGTTGACCGGAGCGGCATCGCCGGTCCGAACGACGGCGAGAAAGTGGCGTCCGCGATGCTCACGAAAAATCCGGACCTGGACGGCCTCTTTGTCGTATGGGACGTGCCGGCCGAAGGCGCACTGGCGGCGGTTCGCGCGGCAGGGCGCGACGATCTGGTCATCACCACGATCGACCTCGGCACGAACGTCGCCATCGAGATTGCCAAGAACGGCGTCATTAAAGGGCTCGGCGCGCAGCTTCCGTACGAGCAGGGCGTGGCGGAAGCGATTCTGGCCGGTTACGCGGCGCTCGGCAAGGAAACGCCGCCGTATGTGGCGGTTCCGGCTGTGAAAGTAACGAAAGACAACGTGCTTGACGCCTGGCAGCTCGTGTACAGGCAGGAAGCGCCGAACGCCGTGAAAGATGCGGCGGGGCAATAATTTGATTACGCATAATTTTTCGCATAATTTTTACAGAAAGCAGGCGATGAAACGATGAAGACATTGAATGTTGGCATGATCGGCGCCGGATTTATGGGAAAGGCGCACTCCCTGTCCTTCGCGGCGATGCCGATGTTTTTCTGGCCGGCTCCCGCCATTCCGGTCCGCAAAATGGTGGCGGACGTGACGGAGGAAGCGGCCGCCGAAGCGGCGAAGCGTCTCGGATTCGAGCTCTACACGGCGGATTGGCGCGAAGTGGTCGAGCATCCGGACATCGACGTCATCGATATCGTGACGCCTAACAATTCGCATGCCGAAATCGCGATCGCGGCAGCCAAGGCCGGCAAGCATATTATTTGCGAAAAACCGCTGGCCCGCGACGCCGCGGAAGCAAAAGCGATGCTGGATGCGGTCGAAGCCGCGGGCGTGAAGCATATGGTCGCGTTCAACTACCGCAGAACGCCGGCTGTCGCGCTGGCGAAAAAATATATCGAAGAAGGCGCGATCGGCGGAATTCTCAATTTCCGCGGCACGTATCTGCAAGACTGGTCCGCCGATCCGAATTCGCCGCTGTCCTGGCGCTTCCAGAAAGCGGTCGCCGGCTCCGGCGCGCTTGGCGACATCGGCACGCATGTGATCGATTATGCGCGTTATCTGGTCGGCGAGATCGACGAAGTGATGGCGGAGACGAAGACATGGATTCGCGAGCGGCCGGTGCAGACTTCCGGCGTCGACAAGCTCGGCACGGTAAAAGGAAGCGCGAACGCCGAGAAAAAACCGGTTGATGTGGATGACGAGTTCATCTCGCTGCTGCGCTTCTCGAACGGGGCTGTCGGCAGCATCGAGGCGACGCGCAACGGCTGGGGACGCAACAACTTCCTCACCTTTGAAATTCACGGTACACTCGGCTCGCTCTATTTCAATTATGAAAATCGCGACGAGCTTCAGGTTTTCTTCGCGAACGATCCGGCAGACCGCCGCGGATTCCGCACGATCTACACCGGTCCGGCACACCCGTACGGCGACGGTCTGTGGCCGATTCCGGCTCTCGGTATCGGTTACGGCGAGACGAAGATTATCGAAACGTACGAGTTCTTCAAAGCGATCGCGGAAGACAGCGAAGTGTCGCCGAACTTCCGCGACGGATACCGCATCGCGCAAATTTCCGATGCGATTCTGGAATCGGCCGCGAAGCAGCAATGGGTCAAAGTCGGTTAAATTGCGCCAGTACCGGGTCAGGAGCCGCCTATGGCGGCTCCACCAATTTATAAAGGGTGATGGTGATGTCACAAACGATATTGCGCATGTCGAACATTTCGAAATCGTTTAACGGCGTGCAAGTGCTGCATAACGTCAATTTCGAGCTCCGGTCCGGCGAAGTTCATGCGCTGATGGGCGGCAACGGGGCCGGCAAGTCGACGCTGATGAAAATTTTGACCGGCGTCTATCAGATGGATGCCGGATCGATCGAGATCGGCGGGAAAGCGGCGCATATTCAGAATACGAACGACGCCAAAGCGCACGGCGTCTCGATGATTTTCCAGGAATTCAGCTTGATTCCTACGATGACGGTTGCAGAAAACATTTTTTTGAACAGCGAACCGAAGACGAAGCTCGGGCTGATCGACGACGCGGCATGCGTCAGACGGGCGAAGGAGCTGCTGGCGGAACTGAATGTCGATCTTGACCCGGAGACGCCCGTCGAACAGCTCGGCGTCGGTTACTGGCAGCTGACGGAAATCGCCAAGGCGCTGTCCTATGACACCAGCATCCTGATTATGGACGAACCGACGTCGTCGCTAACAAAGAACGAGACGGAATTTTTGTTCGAGCTGATCGCGAAGCTGAAGCAGCGGGGGATCGCGATCATTTATATTTCGCACCGGATGGACGAAATATTCCGCATTTGCGACCGGATCACCGTTATGCGTGACGGGAGGCACAGCTTGACCGACGATTGCGCGAACTTGACGATGGATACCGTCATCGAGCATATCGTGGGCAGTCAGGTCGGCGAAGCGTTCGAGTGGGTGGAACGCCCTTACGACACATCGGGCGAACCGGTGCTCAAGGTCGACCGCCTGACCTCCGGAACCAAAGTGCGCAATGTCAGCTTCGAGGTGCGCCGCGGAGAAATACTGGGAATCGCCGGTTTGATGGGCAGCGGCCGGACGGAGCTGGCACGGGCCCTCTTCGGCATCGATCCGATCGATTCGGGGGAAGTGTGGATTCGCGGAGAAAAGCGGAAGATCCGCAATCCTTCCGACGCCATGGCGGCCGGTGTGGCGCTCTTGCCCGAAGACCGCCGGACGCAGGGGCTCGTGCTTGATCACAGCGTGAAGGACAATATTCTCGTCACGATTTTGTCGAAGCTCCGAAAAGGGGTATTTGTGGATGACCGGGAGGGCAACCGCAGAGCGGAGCAATTCGTACGGAAGCTGTCGATCAAGACGGATAATATTTTCAAAAAGAGCGGACTGCTGTCCGGTGGGAACCAGCAGAAAATCGTGATTGCCAAATGGCTGGCGATCGAGCCGGATATTCTGATACTCGACGAACCGACCATCGGGGTTGATATCGGGGCGAAGACCGAGATCGTCAAAATCATTCGCGAATTCGCGGACTCGGGCAAAGCGGTTATCGTCATCTCGTCCGAGCTGGTCGAGCTGCTGGCCGTCAGCGACAGGCTGCTGGTCATGCATCAGGGAGAAGTGCGTAAACAATTGAGAAGGCAACAGATCCGCAACGAGGAGGAGCTGCAGCATGCTATCCAAAACATCTGAGATCGTTGGAAAACAGAAGTCGCTCAGCTTCGACTGGCGCAAGTATATGGTCTATATCGCGTTTGCCGTCGTATTTGTCTTTTTTGCCGCGACGCTGTACGACGACGGGTTTCTGACGACGAACAATCTGCTTAATATTATACGGCAAACCGCCATCATCTCCATTATGGCCGTCGCCATGACGTTCGTCATCGGCGCGGCGCAAATCGATCTGTCCGTCGGCTCGATCGCCGCGCTCGCGTCGCTCACTTGCGCGCTGGCGATGGAGTCCGGATTCGGCCTGCTCGGCGGCATCGTAGCCGGTCTCGGAACGGGGGTCGTCATCGGTCTGATCAACGGACTTTTGATCTCGCGGCTGGCGATCCCATCGTTCCTGGTGACGCTCGGTACGATGATCATTGTGAGCGGTGCCGCCATGTGGATCACGAACACCGCGCCGGTGCCGATCCGCGACACGACGTTCACGTTCATCTTCGGTTCCGGCAATATCGGACCGGTTCCGATTCTTCTCGTCTGGATGCTGGTGATCGCCGTTATCGGCCATTACCTGCTGCGCAAAACCGGGTATGGGCGCAGAACGCTGGCTACGGGCGGCAACGAGAACGCGGCCCGGTTTTCCGGCATTAACGTCAGCAACATCAAGCTGTGGGTGATGGTCGGTTCCGGCACGATGGCGGCGCTCGCCGGCATGCTGTATGCCGGCAGAATGAGCTCGGGCCGGTACACCTTCGGCGAAGGCGACGAAATGTCGGTCATTGCCGCCGTCATTCTCGGCGGGACGAGCCTGTTCGGCGGAACGGCAACCGTCGTCGGCACCGTCATCGGCGCCTTGATGATCGGCATGATCAATAACGGCCTCATCATTATGGGGCTGGACGTCAGCCAGCAAAATGTCGTCAAAGGGCTTATTATCATTCTCGCCGTCGCCTTCGGCAAGAAAGCGCTGAAGCGCTGACGAATCTATTTTTATAAGCTAATGGAAAGGAAACGGCCGTGTTCGGAAACGAACCGGCCGTTTCGGTGTTGCCGCGGCGCATAACGCGCTCGTCATAGCACGTTTTTCAGCTTTCGCACATAACCGGCGCGAATGATCAGGAAGTAGACGATCTGAATCGCGGCGAACGATCCGAGTACGAGCGCCGATTCCTTGACGAGATTCGCGTTGAACGTATTTTGCAGCGTGTTGAGTGCGACCGCGCCGTGTATAAGCGCCACGACGATCGGCACGAAGAACAATAGCCCGATTTGCGTCGATACGATCTTCGACAGCTCTCCTTCGGTCAGACCGAGCTTGGTAATGGCGCAGTACTGGACGCGATCGTGCTCCAGATCGGCATAAAGGCGGAGATACAGGAAGCTGCCGGCGGCGACGAAGAAGACGGCGCCGATGAAAAGGCCGGTGAGCAATATTTGCCCGAACGATTGATGGAGCTGGTTCAGCTCGTAGGCGCGCGCCATGAAGCTGTGATGTTCGCCGTTCCGCTGCAGTTGCTCCATCAACCGCTTGACTACGGCCAGGGTCGACGGCCAATCCTCCACGTCGTAAACGTACGATATGGAATCGTCGTCCGAAGCCGGCTGCGCCTCGTATGCGGCGTCGGGAACGACGAGCACGTCCGCATACGTGATTTGCGCTAATGATGCGGGCATCGCCGCGCTTTCCCGGATGTCGAGCACAGTGCCGTCCCGCATCGGGAAGCTGTCCGGCATTGGACCCGTCTCTTCTCCGAAATTCACATTTTCGGGATAGAACAGCAGCGCTTCCCGTTCGCCGAGCGGCGCCCGCTCGCCCGTCAGCCGTTCGTAATCCGTCGCCGGAATGAGGGCGAAGCGCCGGACTTTCTCTTCGTCCAGTGCATATTTTTTGCGGATGACATACGGCTTGTAGGCGATGCCGGCTTCCGTCAGTTCGCGTTCGATCAGCGCCGTATGCCGCTCCTGCTCTTTATTTCCGGCGTAAGATTCGTATTTCATGGCGGCGGTCGATGCCGACACGAAACCCGACAAGAACGATTTCAGGCCGACCAGCGTGCCGATGGCGCAGAAGGCGACCGTCGAAATAATCGCGACCAGAAAAAACATGCGGGCATTGTCTTTCATCCGGTATGCCAGATCGGATAGTGTAATCATATTCGTCTTGCTGCGGTACAACGATTGCCTGTTCTTCAATTTGTAAATGATGTAGACGCTGAGCTGCGTGAACAGGAAGTAGGTGCCGACGCTTACGACAATGGCAACCGGCAGCAGCGCCATCATCACGACGACGCCCTTGACGACGAACGCGGCGATATATCCGGCTGCGAGCAGCGCGGCGGCAAGAATGGCCAGGCCGGCGGAAGCTTTCGGCTCCGGTTTCGGCTTGGCCGAACCTTTCAGCAGATCGATTAAGGTGCCGCTGCGCAGAATGACCGCCGTGAACAGCGAGATGAAAACGAACAGCAGCGCGAATGCCGCAAATGTAAACCACGCCGCCCTGACCGGCCAATAGAAGGCGAGAGGCTGTTCCAGCGCCAGAACGGAGGTGCCGAGCATCAGCATCCCTTTGGAGAGCAGCAGCCCGGTTCCGATGCCGGTAGTCGTCGAGGCCAGTCCGATCACGACATTTTCCAGAAAGACGAGCCGCCTCAATTGCAGGACCGACATTCCCAGCATCATGACGATGCCGAATTCCTTCTTGCGCGATTTCAAAAAGGCGCTCATCGAATACAAAATAAAGAAGAACGTAAAGATATAAATAATATACTGCGAAACGTCCATGCTCGTCTGCGCGCCTTTACCCCAATTGCCTTGCCCGGAAAAGTCGAGCTGCGGATGGAAGGCCAGCATCGAGTAGACGAAAAATATCATGACCGAAAATGCGCAGCTGAAAAAATAGGCGGCATACAGACGCATGTTGCGGAAGACGTTTTTAACCGCGAATTGCCGAAAATTCATCTTCCGTCCCCCCAATGGCGGACAATACGCCCATAATTTCCTGGAAAAACATTTGCCGGCTGCCCGACTTCCGCAGCTCCCGATAAAGCGCCCCGTCCTTGATAAAAATGACACGGTCGCAATAGCTGGCCGCTTGCGGGTCATGGGTAACCATCATCATCGTCGCTCCTTCTTCGCGGTTCAGCATCTGCAGCGTCTCCAGCACGTCCTTCGCCGCTTTCGAATCGAGGTTGCCCGTCGGCTCGTCGGCCAATATAAGCTTCGGATCGTGAATAATGGCCCGCGCGATCGCGGTGCGCTGACTTTGGCCACCCGATATTTCATAGGTCCGCTTGTTCAAGATATGGGCGATGCCGAGCTTCTCCGCAATCCGGTGCACTCTTGCGTCCTGCTCTTTGACACTGACGTTGTCGAGCGTCAGCGGGAATATAATATTTTCCTTGACCGTCAACGTTTGCAGCAGATTGAAGTCCTGAAAGACGAATCCGAGCTCCCGCCGCCGGAAGAGCGCGAGCTGCCGCTTGTTCATCCGGTTCGTCTCCTTCCCGTCGATGATCACTTGCCCGGAAGTGGGCTTGTCGATCGTGGAGACGACGTTCAGCAAGGTCGTTTTGCCGCTTCCCGACGGCCCCATAATGCCGACGAACTGTTCTTTCGGCACCGTCAGGCTCAAATTGGACAGCGCCTGATACGCGATTTTGCCTTCATAGACTTTGGATACGTTTCGTACTTCCAGCATGGTTCGATACACGCTCCTTCTAGCTTTCGGTTTATGGACCGTTTGCTTATAATGTACCTGTTCGGAAGGATACGAGCCATCGAACCGGCTTACAGAAACCTTTCAATTTTGCAAGGAACGTTAAACCGTTGTTTCGCTTGGAGGTAAGCCGTGTGGACTCGAAGAAAGGCGTATTCGCTCGAGGTTAGTCGTGTTCGCTCGAAGTAAGGCGTGTTCACTCGAAGTAAGCCGTGTTCGTTCGAAGTAAGCCGTGTACGTTCGAAGTAGCGGTGTTCGTTCGAAGTAAGCCGTGTACGTTCGAAGTAGCGGTGTTTGCTCGAAGTAGCCGTGTTCGTTCGAAGTAAGCTGTGTTCGTTCGAAGTAAGCCGTGTACGCTCGAAGTAAGGCGTGTTGGTCGAAGTAAGGCGTGTACGCTCGAGGTAAGCCGTGTTCGTTCGAGGTAAACTGTGTTCGCTCGAAGTAGCCGTGATCGCTCGAAGTAGCGGTGTTCGCTCGAAGTAGCCGTGTTCGCTCGAGGTAAACTGTATCACTCGAAATAAACCGCATTCGTTCGTAATAAATTCTATTCGGCGGTTAGGAGGTGTGGATGGAATATGAGGGAACTCGTGGGGGAATGCGAGGTCTGCCGCAAAGAAATTTACTGCGAGGACGGATTTCTGAACGGCAGACTCGATGAAGGCGGACGGCTCACATGCTTTGCATGCGCGGAAGCGCCAGCCGCACCGGACGCGCCGGACGCGCCGGACGACCCGAACGTACGGTGAGCCGAACGCGCCGAACATACCGGACACATCGGACGACCCGAACGTACGGTGAGCCGAACGCGCCGAACATACCGGACACATCGGATGATCCGAACGCACAGACGCACCAGGCGCACCGGCCGCATCGAACGCACGGGACGCACCGGACGACCCGAACGTACAGTGAGCCGAAACAAAGTGGTTGTCCCTAATGTTCATGGTCCGTTTGTCAGCATAGTGTGCGAGGGAGTATTCGTGAAGTTTCTCCGGCTCAAAACCAATACTGCAAAAGTGCAGCTTTTTCCCCCTATTGACAGCTCGGACGCTTAAATTCCTGCGATAATACAGTATTTTTGGTCTCCAAGCGACATGTAAGGCGGAAGTGATCAAAAAATCCTGCACTTTCGCAGTAATTTGAGCCAAAGACATCTGTCAGGGGCAAAAATCCTGCACTTTTGCAGTATTCACCGCTCTTCGGCTGTTACCGGCGGCCCCTGCCCCGTCGGAATGGGGGCGCTCGGCTATCGCCAGTGACATCGGTCTGCTGGCATAGCCATCTTAGGCTACCACCGGTGACATCGCGGCCCGCTGGCATAGCTATCCTTGGCTATCGCCGGTAACATCAGCCCGCTGGCATAGCCATCTTGGGCTACCACCGGTGACATCGCGGCCCGCTGGAGCGGCCCAACAGCAACATTGTCGCGGCGGCCACTCTTCCGCCTCAATGTCCGGTGGCGGACAAGACAGACCGCTATAAGACAAAAAAAGAAGGGGCGATCCCTAGGTCATTCAAGACCTTTTGAGACAGCCCCTGTGGAAATTCAATTATGACGACGTACCTTCTGGCTTCGTACCTTCTGGCTTCGTACCTTCTGGCTTCGTACCTTCCGGCTTCGCACCTTCCAGCATGCGCTGAATAAAGAGCAGCGCCTTGTCCGGATGCTTGGCGTCGGCGCGAATGGCGGCTATCATCTCTTTGGAGACGACCGGTATACTTTTGACGAGCGGACTGCCGCTAATATCGATGCCGTAAATATGATCGGTGGTGTCTTCCGAGGAGCGCGTTTTGAGCGCCGCCGCTTCCGAAGGGAGCAGCGGTTTCAACGTTTGCTCGTAGGCTTCGTCCAAAGGCTGGAACAGCTGCTGCCTCGCCAGCTTGGTGAAACTGTTCCGGTCGAGAATATAAACGTCGCTTTTTTCCGTCATCAGCATGACAACCGCCTTCTGCGTCGCGGCGATGTCGAACTCGTTTTTCGGATCGGACGGATCGTAGGTAATCTGCGCGCCGATCCGCTTCCATTCCGGAAAGAAGGAGAGCAGGGCCGCTTCCAGTTCCTCCGTATCCTGATTCTGATTGTTCAAGTAAAAATCCCCGTGAAACATGACCGATACGTCGATCGGCGGCTTCTTCGCTTCTTCCGCTTTTTGCGCCTGCCGCTCCAGGTAGCTGTTGACCGCAAATCCGATCAGAATGACGGCGACCAAAGCCCCGAGCAGGTGGAACTTGTAGTAATGGAAGAAATGGTCCAATTTTTCCGCCGTGCCGGCCATCTTTTTATATTTTCCATATTGAGATTGTTTGAATTGCTCCTGCGCTTTCCGTTCGTCATATTCGATAATGAACTTGTAAGCCCGGTTAACTGCTTCGAAATCGACGGCGTTGCCGCCGGCCTCTTCATGGTCGCGGCGGGCTCCTTGGGCGCGCGCCTGCCGCATGAGCAGGTAGTAGCGTTTCTCCACTTCTTCCTTGGTCGCGTTTTCAGGCAGGCCGAGAGTAGCGTACGCTTGCTTCAGGTCCTCCAATGCTGTCACCTCTTTGTTAAAACTGTCCGGATCTACGTATCCATGAATCCGTTTTCGCCCCGCAACAGGGCGTGTTCTTGGCTGTCATTCGGCGGTGCAAATCTAACTACTAACATTCTATACTCTCTATTACGGCGATACAAGCGAACGGATTCGCAACTGATTTGAGTTTGACAATTCTGAATTATTCAAATATTATAAGTAATAAGCTTAATTTCCGGTTATGGACCGGAAAGCGGGGGAACCAAGTCTTCCGGGGCGAATCGTGCCGCTTCATGCGGCCGTAGGGAACCATCTATCCCGAGCCCGTCAGCTAACCTCGTCAGCTTTGGATGGGTCGAATAATGTATTGGTGCGTATTTGACCCTTTACAGGGTCTTTTTGTTTGAGGAGACCCGTACACACATGCTGTGTAAGGGTCTTTTTTCATTCAAATGAAACAAGAGGAGGGAGAACGAACGATGGCTCAACCGAAGTATATTACCGACATCGATAAATTGACGAACATCCCGGCGGAAGAAAGAGCGAAACTGAAGCGCATTACGGACAAATTTGTTTTTCGGGTCAACGATTACTATCTGGGTCTGATCGACTGGAACGATCCTCACGATCCGATTCGCAAACTTGTCATTCCGAATGAAGGGGAACTGCTGGAATACGGCCGCTGGGATGCGTCAGACGAGGACACCAACTATGTCGTCCCGGGGTGTCAGCACAAGTACAAAACGACCGCGCTGCTCATCGTATCCGAAGTATGCGGCGCTTACTGCCGGTACTGCTTCCGCAAACGGCTGTTCCGCAACGACGTGAAGGAGGCCGTCACCGACGTCGAACCGGGCCTCGCCTATATTTCCGCCCATCCGGAAATCAACAATGTCCTGTTGACCGGGGGAGACAGCCTGATTCTGGGAACGCCGAAGCTGCGGTCGATATTGTTGCGGCTGCGCGATATCGATCATGTGAAAATCATACGGCTCGGCTCCAAAATTCCCGTGTTCAATCCGATGCGGATCTACGAGGACGAAGCGCTGCTCGCGACGATCCGGGAAGTGTCGAGTTCGGACAAAAGAGTGTATGTCATGACGCATGTCAACCATCCGCGCGAAATAACCGAGGAAGCGGTCCGGGCTTTTGCCGCCTTGCACGACGCAGGCGCAGTCGTCGTCAATCAGACGCCGATCCTGAAAGGGATCAACGACGATCCCGAGGTGCTGGGAGAGCTGCTGGATCGATTGTCCTGGGCCGGCGTAACGCCCTATTACTTTTTCGTGAACCGGCCTGTTGCCGGAAACCGCGATTTTGTTCTCCCTCTGGCCGAGGTATACAGCATCGTAGAGAAGGCGAAAGCGAGAACCTCCGGACTCGGCAAACGGGTGCGTCTGTCGATGAGTCATACATCGGGGAAAATCGAAATATTGGCTATCGAAGGAGGAAAGGCTTATTTGAAGTATCATCAATCGCGGGATAACCGTTACGGCCGTTTCATGGTTTTGGACTGTCCCGATGACGCGGCATGGTTCGACGATTTGCCCGGCAACGAAAAGTATTGGCGCAAACCGATTAAAAAAACGGATCGTGTCGTCTCCGTGAACGAATTGCCCGATATGCCGCTCAAAACGTTCAAAAGAGGTTCCGCATCGCGTCAATGGTATGCACGCCGATAAATTTATCGCCGCCATAATGCTTTGCTTATAATCGATGAGAGGCTCCTTCGGATCGGAAATCCGGGGGAGTTTTTATTTTTCGGTCATATAACGGGCGGCCGGAATGCCAAACGTTTTCGAAACCGAAAGGCAGCCAATTCTTGAGCGACGTTCGTTTTTGCGGTATGATATTCTTGTATACAAGAATGCAAGTGCTTGAAGCGCTTAAAAAGAAGAGGCTGGCTGGCAAAATACATCGCGCAGGAGGTGACAGATTCGTGCTGAAGCTTACGCCGCTGCCGCAGCGCCCCGTCCGCAAATCGCTGGGCGACCAGGTGTACGAGACGATTCGCGCCGGCATCGTTTCGCTGCAGCTTGAACCGGGAACGATGATTTACGAGAACGAAGTGGCCGAATTGCTGCAGGTCAGCCGCACACCCGTCCGGGAAGCGATCCGGCTGCTCGTGAGCGAGCGGCTGCTGGATGTGCTGCCGCAGCGGGGAACGAGGATCGCGCCTATATCGCAGCGCAAGGTGGAAGAAGCGAAATTCATCCGCGAGCATCTGGAGCTGGGCGCCTTTCGCCTCGTCGCGAAGCAGTGGCGTGACGGAGACCGCACGGCCGCGGAACGGGCGATTATGGACTTGTTCGACAGACAGCAGGAGGCGGCCGCCGCAGGCGATCCCGCTTTGTTCCTGCAGCTTGACGAAGATTTTCATCGCGTCGTGCTGGAGATGACGGACAATGCGACGCTGCTTCAGGTCATCAACCAGATGCGCGCGCACCTGAACCGCATCCGGTTTCTCGCCATGCGGGAATACCATTACATGGAGCAGACGCTGGAGGAGCACCGCGGCTTGCTGGCCGCCATGCAGGCGGGGGATGAGGAGCTGACCGCATCGAGGCTGAAGCGGCATATCGGGAAGCTGGACCGTGAACTGCCGGAGCTGCGGGCGAAGTATCCGCAGTATTTTGTCGATTGAATCGAGGGGAGATGTGGACGAATGCGCATGGTGTTTCGTTGGTACGGGGAAGGGAACGATACCGTTACGCTGAAGCAAATCAGGCAAATTCCCGGCGTCGAGGGCGTCGTTTGGGCGCTGCATGACGTGCCGGCCGGTGAAGAGTGGCCCATGGACAAAATATTGGAAGTCAAACGGCAGGTAGATCCGTACGGGCTGCATCTGGAAGTGGTTGAAAGCGTTAACGTTCATGAAGATATCAAGCTCGGACTGCCGACGCGCGACCGGTACATCGAAAATTACCAGAGGACGATCGAGAAACTGGCGACCGTCGGCGTCAAGACGATTTGCTACAATTTTATGCCGGTGTTCGACTGGACCCGGACTGAGCTGTTCAAGGAAATGGAGGACGGCTCGACGGCGCTCTTTTTCGAAAAGGCAAAAATCGATAACATGGACCCGATGGAACTCGTACGGCGCATCGCCTCCAATCCGGACCTGACGATGCCCGGCTGGGAGCCGGAGCGGCTCGGCCGTCTCTCCGAGCTGTTCGAAGCGTACAAGGGTGTCACGGAGGAAGACTTGTGGCGCAATTTGCAGTACTTCCTCGAGGCGATTATTCCGGTGGCGGAACGCAGCGGCATCCGAATGGCCATCCATCCGGACGATCCGCCGTGGTCGATTTTCGGATTGCCGCGGATTGTGACGTCGCAGGCCAACATTCGCCGCCTGCTGAAAATGGTCGACCATCCGAACAACGGCGTTACGCTGTGCAGCGGCTCGCTCGGCGCGAATCCGGAGAACGACATCCCGGCGATGGTGCGGGAATTTGCGGACCGGATTCCGTTCGCGCATATTCGCAACGTGCGGGTTTATCCGAATGGCGACTTTATCGAGACGTCCCACCGGAGCTGCGATGGCACCGTCGATATCGCCGAAGTTGTCAGGGCTTATCATGAAATCGGATACACCGGTTATGTCAGGCCGGACCACGGCCGGCATATTTGGGACGAGAAGTGCCGGCCGGGTTACGGTCTGTATGACCGGGCGCTCGGCATTATGTACTTGTGGGGCGCATGGGATGCGCTGGAGCGAAGCAAACGGGGGAATGCGTAAATGACGATACCGATTCACGACAATTTGCGGGGCAGAACGGCCGTCATTACCGGAGGCAGCGGCGTGCTGTGCGCGGCGATGGCGAGGGAGCTCGGGCGGCATGGCGTGAAGGTGGCGATTTTGAACCGGACGGCGGAGAAAGGAGAAGCGGTCGCCGAAGCGATCCGCCAAGCCGGCGGGGAAGCGATCGCGGTCGCCTGCGATGTGCTCGACAAGGAGAGCGTCGTCCGGGCGGAGGCGGTCGTGTCGGAACGGTTCGGTCCGTGCGACATACTCGTGAACGGAGCGGGAGGCAACGATCCGCGAGGCAATACGACGAACGAGACGTTCCGTCCGGAAGATGTGGAAGACGAAGCCGTCGTCAGCTTCTTCGACCTGAGCGTCGAAGGCTTCGGCCGCGTTTTCAACCTGAATTTCCTCGGCACCTTGATCTCGACGCAAGTGTTTGCGCGCAAGATGGTCCGCCGCCCGGGCGCCACCGTCATCAATATGTCGTCGATGAGCTCGTACAGCCCGATGACGAAGGTGCCGGCCTACAGCGCGGCCAAGGCGGCGATCAACAATTTCACGCAATGGATGGCCGTCCATATGGCCGATGCCGGCATCCGGGTCAACGCGATCGCTCCGGGATTTTTCCTGACGGAGCAGAACCGGCGGCTGCTGACGAACGAGGACGGTTCCCTTACGGAGCGATCCCGCAAAATCTTGACGCATACGCCGATGCGCAGATTCGGAGAGCCGGCCGATCTGCTCGGCACGCTCATCTGGCTGGCCGACGACAGCATGTCCGGCTTTATAACCGGCATTACCGTTCCGGTCGACGGCGGATTCATGGCGTATTCGGGCGTGTAGCGCGCAAGGGCCGGGCGGACGGCCCCATCGTCTGGGCCGGATTCGTCGGACACCGGGCGTCAGACTGGCCCGTCAGCCCCGGCCCGTCGGGACACGGCCGTCAGGACCGGTACGCGGCAATCGCCGGCTCGCCAAGGCGGCGGGAAGAATGCCGTTCGATCAAGCGGGTATCGACGGCGATCTTGGTCGCGACCGGGTCGCCCTCCTCGATCGACCGGATGACGAGCTCGACGGCCAGTCTGGCCATCCCTCCTACTCGACATGGACGGTCGTCAGCTCCGGCGTGACGATGACCGATTCCGAAATATTGTCGAAGCCGACGACAGCTCCTGAAGAGCGGCTGCTCGTAATATTCCCGAAGCACGTTGCCCGAATTGACGAACGCCAGAAACTTCAGCGATCTGTTCGCCGACTCGTCGGGCGCCGCCTTCGCTTTGTGAATGTAGCCGCTCTCTCTCTCAATCTGCAATATCCGTTCTCGGTTTTCGGGCCCGATGCCCGGCTTGCCGTTGAGCGCCAGCGACACGGCTGATTTCGATACGCCGGCAAGCTTCGCGATGTCCTCCATTTTCAAGCGATTTTTGTTCCTCGCTTCCATTTTGCTTCATCATTTAAGCGCACATAGCGGGCTTATCTTTTATCCGCTAAACGGGATCTCCGCCTGCCAAAGTCGGCGAAGCCGTTTACGCTTGGTTTAGTAAGTTTAGTTTATACGCAATGGAGCTCCAAAAGCAAGCGTCGATCCGATTTTCCCCAAAAAGTATGGGTTTCATTTACTAAAAATGTTGAGATACCATGGGTCCAGGAAGGTTAATTGGAGATAGTTAAGACCCAGATAAAACGGCGGTTTCGAGCTGGTATAATATGAACTAAACAATTGAACACCCTCCGTTTTCATGTTAAAATGAACCGAAAAGACTAAACTATTTTATTTGAGGTTTAGATGTAAACAAAAGATACCCAAAGTAAAGATGCCCCACTACAAGTCCGGGCTGTACTCTTCTATACTGGTGGCGACAGGAGGAGGGTACTATGCCGAACAGAACGAAACGGTTTCGCCGAAACGGCCAACTGCATCTGATGCTGGTGCCGGGTCTTGCCATGATCGCGCTATTCAGCTATTTGCCGATGGCCGGGCTCGGCATCGCCTTTCAGGATTTCAATCCGATCGTCGGCTTTGCCGGCATGAACTGGAACGGATGGGACAATTTCGCCTACATGCTGGCGCTCCCGGATTTTGCGCCGGCCGTCCGGAACACGATCATCATCTCGTCGATGAAGATCGCGGCCGGCATCGCCGTCCCCGTCGTCGTAGCGCTCATGCTGAACGAGGTGCGCTCGACGCTGTTCAAGCGCTCCGTCCAGACGGTCATTTATATGCCGCACTTCTTCTCGTGGGTCATTCTCGGCGGCATCGTCATCGACGTCCTGTCGCCGAGCGAAGGCCTCGTCAATACCGCAATCCGCTTCCTCGGCGGGGATGCGATTCCGTTCCTTTCGAGCAACGACTGGTTCCGGTATGTGCTCGTCTTCACCGACCAATGGAAGGAGTTCGGATTCAGCACGATCGTCTATCTGGCGGCGCTTACCGCGATCGATCAGGGGCTGTACGAAGCTGCGGTCATGGACGGCGCCGGCCGGTGGCGCCAAACCTGGCACATTACGCTCCCGGGAATCCGGCCGATCGTCGTGCTGATGGGCACGCTCAGTCTCGGGAACATTCTGAACGGCGGCTTCGACCAAGTGTTCAACCTGTACAACCCGATGGTGTACGAGACCGGCGACATCCTCGACACGCTCGTCTATCGGATCGGCATCGTACAGACGCAATATGCGGTCGCGGCGGCGATCGGGCTCATCAAATCGGTCGTGTCGCTCGTCCTGATCGGCCTCGGATACTGGCTGGCCTACCGGTTCGCGAAATACCGGATCTTTTAACGGAGGGGGGCATCGGGATTATGCATTTCTTGTCTCGCGGATACAGGACGTTCCTCGTCCTCAACAACGGCATGCTGGTCATCCTTACGCTCCTGTGCCTGCTTCCCGTCGTCAACGTGCTGGCGGTCTCCTTCAGCTCCAGCGCGGCGGCGAGCGCGGGTCAGGTGGCGCTCTGGCCGGTCGATATTACGTTCAAATCCTACGGTTACGTGCTGCAGAACGGCCAATTCACGACTTCCTTCATGAACAGCGTGGCGCGGGTTGCGGTCGGCGTCGTCATCAGCGTCGCCGTGACCGTACTGGTCGCCTACCCGCTGTCGAAGGAGAGCGCCGTCTTCCCGCAGCGCACGATGTACGCCTGGCTGTTCGTCTTCACGATGCTGTTCAGCGGGGGGATCATTCCGAGCTATCTCGTCGTCAAGGAGCTGCACCTGCTCGATTCCATCTGGGCGCTCGTGCTGCCGACGGGGGTTCAGGTGTTCAACATCCTGCTGATGCTCAACTTTTTCCGGGGTCTGCCGAAAGAGCTGGAGGAAGCGAGCCTGATGGACGGAGCGAGCCACTTCGCGACGCTGGCGCGGGTCTATCTGCCCGTCTCGCTGCCGAGCCTCGCGACGATCGTGCTGTTCACGCTCGTGCTTCACTGGAATTCCTGGTTCGACGGAATGCTCTATATGAACGATACGGATAAATATCCGCTGGCCACCTATTTGCAATCGATCCTGAACAAAACGTCGATCCCGCAGACCAATTTGACGGTGGAGGAAGCCCGGATGCTGCAGGACGTGTCGAGCCGAACGCTTCGCGCGGCCCAAATCTTCATCGCCGCCTTGCCGATTCTGGCCGTCTACCCGTTCCTGCAAAAATATTTCGTGAAGGGGTTGGTGCTCGGCAGCGTGAAGGGTTAAGCTTAGGGAAAAAAAACAAAGGCGGCTGATTCATGCGCACCGGGTGGAATTCCTTATTCGTCAAGATGCTGCTGATGTTCTTTGTCCTGATCGTTCCGCTCTACGGGCTCGGCGTCTGGTTTACGAGCGACAGCTCCAGACAGATGCGGGCGGAGATCGAGCGCTCCAACGAATCCGTCCTGCAGTTCCACTATTCGAATCTGGAATTCGAATTGTCCAAAATGAACAGCCTGCTCCTGGAGTATTCGTTCGACGGGGAGCTGTCCGATTTCAGCGCGATGGCGCCGATCATGTCCAACTACGAGATCGCCCGCAGGCTGAACAGCATCTGGCTCAAGCTGCGCCAGATGCAGTCGAGCAGCCCGTACATAGAGGATGTGCGCTACTACCTTCCCGCGCTCGGCAAAGTCGTCTCGGCAAGGGGCGGGGTGTCGGACAGCCGCGCGGAAGATTGGCGGGGGCTCCTGGCTACCGGAGCGAGTCTGAGCGAAACGGTGACCGAATACGGGGGCGGGTACTATTTGGCCAAATCGCAGCCCGACCTGCTCGATCCGTCCGCCGCGCCGAATTTTTTGCTTGTCGTCGAGCTTTCCCGCGGGGAGCTGATCCGGCAGCTCAGGAGCATCCGGAAGGAGGCGGAAGGCGGCGCCTTCCTCCTCTTCGGAGAGAGCGGAGGCGCCCTCGTGTCGGACGAGTCGGTGCGCGGCGAGCTCGCGTCTTACCGCCCGGCGGCCGGCGCGCGGACCGGGGAGATCGTCCGCACCGAGACGGACGACGGCTATTATTATGCGGCGGCGGACGACGCCTACCAGTTCCGTCTCGTCAGCTACGTCCCGAAGGATGCGCTGTTCAAGCCGATCCGGCGCTATTCGTTCCGGATGCTCGCCCTGACGGCCGTATCGTGCGCGCTGATCGTCGCGTTCACCTACGGGCTCTACCGGATCATCCACCGGCCGCTGCTGAAGCTGATTCGGGGATTTCGGGCCGTGGAGCGGGGAGATATGACGAAGCGGATCGCGCATCGAAGCGGCGACGAGTTCGAATACTTGTACGGCCAGTTCAACCTGATGCAGAGGCGGCTCCATGCGCTCATCGAAGAGAACTACCTGCAGCGCATCCGCACGCAGGACGCGGAGCTCAAGCACCTGCAGTCGCAAATCGCGCCGCATTTTTTGTACAACAGCCTGTTTACGATCAAGCAGATGGCCGAGCTCGAAAACGTCGACGCCATCAAGGAGTTCTCCGACTATTTGGGCCGATATTTCCGGTTCATGACGCGCGATTTCAACAAGGAAGTGACGCTCGGGGAGGAGATGGACCATTCCGTGGTCTATCTGCGCATTCAGCAAATCCGCTTCTCGAACCGGATTGTCGTCGAGGCCGAGCCGCTGGAAGAGAGGTACCGTCCGATCCGGGTGCCCCGCATCATTCTGCAGCCGATACTGGAAAACGTATTCATGCACGGCCTGGCGCAGAAGGCTTCCGGCGGCGTGCTGCGCCTGACGCATCGCGAAGAGGCGGGGACGCTTGTCGTCGCGGTCGAGGACAACGGCGCCAAGCTGACGGACGAGAACTTGCGGCGGCTGCGGGAGAGGCTGGCCGGCGTGCCCGCATTGCCGGACTGCGAGACGACGGGGCTGTTCAACGTGCATCACCGGCTCAAGATCCGCTTCGGACCGGAATACGGACTTGCGTTGTCGAGAAGCACGCTCGGCGGACTGCGCGCCGAAATCCGGCTGCCCTCACAACCTGAAACAAAGGACTGACGCATCATGTACCGGTTGCTCATTATCGACGACGAAACGATTATCGTGAACGGGCTACACGAATATTTTCTGAAGCGCTGCCTCAAGGATGTCGAAATCGTGCTCGCTTATTCAGCCGAAGAAGCGGTCTCGTGGCTGGACGCGATGAAGATCGACGTCGTGCTGAGCGATATATGCATGCCCGGCATGGACGGAATGGAGCTGCTCGGCCATATCGAGAAGCGGTGGCCGCGCTGCAAAGTGATTCTGCTCACCGGCCACGACAAATTCGATTACGCGCACCGGGCGCTGCGCAGCGGCAGCGTGATCGATTACATTCTGAAAACGGAAGGGATGGAGCGAATCGGCGAAGCGGTCGACCGGGCGCTCGCGGCGGTGAAGGACGAGCTGTCGGTCTATCATCAGAAGGAATGGCTGCAGCGGGAGCTTCCGAAAGCGATCGCCCAACTGCAGCGCCAGCTGCTGCTGGACGTGCTGCGCCGGACGGAAGAAGCGTCGCTGCGGGGCTTGCAGACGGAGTTCGACGCCGTGAAGCTGCCGCTGTCCGCCGGCGAGCCGGTCCTCGTCCTGTCGCTCTTCGTCGAGGACTGGGGAAAATATCAGTCCGTTCACGAGCGGGATCTGATGCTGTTCGCGATCGGCAATATCGCGGAAGAGCTGCTCGGCTCGCGAACCGTCGCCAAGTGCGTGCCGTACGACGGCCGATCGCTGGTCGGCCTCATTCAGCCGCAAGGAGCGCCGGACGGGACGGCGGAGCGGGAGGAGCGCGCCGCCAGTTTCGCCCACGGCACGCTGGAGACGATTCAGGAGGTATGCCGGGATTTGTTCGGCATCCCCGTCTCCGCCGCGGCGAGCGGACGCTTCCTTCCGTTCGAGAAGCTCGCGCGGGAAGCGCACCGGCTGAGGCTCGCCGTGCTGAACGGCGGGTTCAAGGGGAACGAGAGGCTCACCTTCGTGCAGGATGAAGACGGGGGCAGGGGAGCGGACCCGTCCGGCAGATTGTCCGCGCAGTATTTGCTGGAGCAGATGCGGCAAAGCCTGCTGGAGAGCGGCGGCGGGGAATGGACGGAGCATTACGGCAAGTTCGTCCGACTCTTTCCGGAGGATGGTCCGGAAGATCCGTTCGACCGGATGCTGGTGCTCCAGGCGCTGTGCCGCCTGTGCATCGTCTGTCTGGAGGAGCTCGGCCTGAAGGATCGGGCCGTATCGCAGGCGAACCTTGCCGCCATGCTGCATTTCGGCGCGCATACCCGCTGGGTCGAGCTGGTCGCATACTTCCAATCGCTGCTGGAATGGATGCAGAATGCGCGAAGCGATCATTTGCGCCTGACGGAATCGAACCTTGTCGGACGCATCCATTATTTTGTCCGGAACAATCTGGGCGGCGATCTCTCGATGTCGCGCATCGCGCGGGAGGTGTCGCTCAATCCGTCGTATTTGTCCAGATGGTACAAGCAGACGTGCGGCAAAGGGCTTTCGGAGTACATTCAGGAGGCGCGGGTGGAGCGGAGCAAGGAGCTGCTGCGGACGACGGCGTGCAGAATTCACGAAATATCCGAGATGCTCGGTTTTGCGGACCCCCATTATTTCTACCGTTTCTTCAAAAAGGCGGTCGGCTGCACGCCCCAGGAGTACCGCAACCGGAACGCGTCGTGACGGCGCCGCCACGAGGCGATGTAAAGAAAAGATACCGAATGTCACAAGCTTCCACTACTTGCGTTCAGCCTCCTGCGGCTACAATGGACAGCGAAAGCCAAATCCGACAGAGATGCGAGGGAGGTTCTGCGGTGAAAACTTACTTGAAAAGATCGCTTGCGACGGCCGGTTTGCTGGCAATGGCGCTGACCGCGGCTTGCGGCAACGGCGGCGGGGAAGCCCGCGGCGGAGCGGAGGGAGGCGGGGACGGCGTGCCGTCCGGACCTACGGTGGCGGATACAGGCCCGCTCTCCAAGTACGATCCGCCGATTACGGTACGGTCCGTCATGAACGACGTGGGCAAAGATTTCCTGGCTCCCGGGGACACGCTGGAAGACAACATCTGGCTCAGAGGGTACGAGAACGAGCTCGGCATCAAGATCGAATACGACTGGATCGTGGAGCGGGCGAACGCCGGCAACAAAATGAACGTGACGCTCGCGAGCGGCGATCTCCCCGATATTTTCCCGGTCAACCAGACGCAGTACAAGCAGCTTCTCGAGGCGGGGAAAATCGCCGATTTGACGGACGCCTACGAAACGTACGGCTCCGAGCTGCTGAAGCGGTTTTACGGCGAAGGCGGAGACGGTCTGAAACCGGTCCGGCATGAAGGCAGGCTTTACGGGCTGACCGATTACAGCGGATCGCTCGACACGGCGCCGATGGTGTTCATCCGGACGGACTGGATGAAGAAGCTGAACCTCGAGCCGCCGAAGACGATGGACGATCTGATCGGGATCGCCGAGGCGTTCGCTACGCAAGACCCGGACGGTAACGGCAAGAAAGATACGTTCGGCATTCAGCTCAACAAAGATTTGGACGGCGGCTGGACGATCAAGCTGAACGGGTTCGCGAGCGCCTATCGCGCCTATTCCGGGACATGGATCCGCGACGAATCCGGCGGCATCGTATACGGCAGCATTCAGCCGGAGATGAAGACGGCGCTGGCCAAGCTGCAGGAGCTGTACCGGAACGGGGTGATCGATCAGGAATTCGGCACGAAGGACGTCACCAAAGCGTCCGAGTCGCTGATCGCGGGCAAGGCCGGCATCTTCTTCGGCCCGCTCGCCTCGCCGTTCGCCATCGGCGCGATGGCGAAGGAGTCCGGGGCGGACTGGATGGCCTATCCGATCCCGTCCGCGGACGGCGAGCCGACGGTTGTGCCGAACCAGATTCAGAACTCCACCGTCTATGTCGTGCGCAAAGGTTTCGAGCATCCAGAAGCGCTCGTCAAACTGCTCAATTTCTCCGTCGAGAAGCTGTACGGCGAATCGGCCGAGAAGGAAGCCGCCGACTACCTCGGCCCGTCCGGCCAGGGCTTCCAGGTCGTGCCGGTCAAAATTTTGCAGCCGAACAAAAACTTGACGATATACCAGAACGTCACGAGCGCGCTCGCCTCGAACGATCCGGCCAAATTGAACCGGGAAGAGAGGAGTTATTACGACTTCATTCAAAAATATCGCAGCGGCGAGGATCCGGCGCAGTGGGTGTATGAGCGGATCTTCGGTCCGGAGAGCACAATTGCCGTCGTCAAGCATTATGTCGACAACGATCTGCTCATGCTGAACCAGTTCAGCGCGCCGCCGACGGCCACGATGGCGACGAAGAAGGCGACGCTCGACAAGCTGGAGCTGGAGACGTTCACGAAAATCATCTACGGCGAGTCGCCGGTCGACGAATTCGACAAGTTCGTCGAGAACTGGAAGAAGCTTGGCGGAGACCAAATGACGCGGGAAGTGAACGAAGTCTCGGAATAGCGTCAACGAAAACGGAGGGGACGATAGTCGTATGAAGTTGAAAACGTTGGAAGCGCGGTTCGCGGTGCCGGACCCGCATTACGGTCCGGTGCCGTTCTGGTGGTGGAGCGGCGAGGAAGTGACGGAGGAGCGCGTTCGCTGGCAGCTGCGAAAATTCCGCGAGGGCGGTCTTCGCAACATCGGCATCATTCACCTGGCGCCGACCGGACCGCAGTACGGCTCCTGCGGGGACAGCCCCGCCTTCATGAGCGAGGAATGGTGGGTTCTGTTCGAGGCGGCGCTGCGGGAGGCGGAGCGGCTCGGGATGCGGCTCTGGTTTTACGACCAGATCGGCTTCTCGGGGGCGAACGAGCTGGCGCGGCTCGTCGCCGCCCGGCCGGAGTTCGCCGGCTACCAGCTGCGCCGATTGGGCCCGGAGGAAGCGCTCCCGGACGGCGCCGAGCCGCTGCTCCGAACGGAGCGGCACCGGTACGCGGCCGTCCGTCAAGGGTTCAACTGGCTGGACGCGGAGGCGGCGGCGGCTCTGCTCGACCGGGTGCACGGCGAGCTGGAGCGGCGCTTCCCGCACGATCTCGGCCGCACGATCGCCGGAAGCTTCCAGGACGAGCTGCCGCCGCTGCCGCTCTGGTCGCCGGACGTGCCGGCGCTCTACGCAGAGCGCCACGGCGAGGACCTGATCGCGGCGCTTCCCGCGCTGTTCGACGACATTCCGGGAGCGGAGGAGGTGCGGCGGCGGGTATACGCGATCGCGGCCGAGCTGGCCGAGCGGGCGTTCTTCATCCCGCTCGGCGAGTGGCACCGCCGGCACGGCATGCTGATCGGCTGCGACCAGGCCGGCCCCGCCCGGCGGGTGGACGTGCACGCCGCGCAGCGGCTCTATCTCGATTACTTTCGCACGCACCGCTGGTACAACGCCCCTGGCGCGGATATGGAAGGCGAGATCAAGCCGCACGCCTCGATCGTCCATGCGAACGGCGGCTCCCGGGTATGGCTGGAAGCGTTCCATTCGAGTGGCTGGGGCGGCACGATCGAGGAGACGATGCACTGGCTCGTGCCGTGGCTGCAGGCCGGGGCGACGCTGTTCAGCCCTCATGCGGTCTATTACTCTACCCGCGGCGGCTGGTGGGAATGGGCGCCGCCGGATACGGGATGGCGGCAACCGTATTTCGAGCATTACGGCATCTTCGCGGATACGGTCAGCCGGGTGTGCGCGCTGCTCAGCGAAGGGACGCATGTCGCCGACGTCGCCGTTCATTATCCTTCGTATGCGGCGGTCGGCTATCTGTCCCTGGACGACGTCAAGCCGTTCGAGCACCCGATGGCGGCCTCAAACCGCGATCCGAATCCGCATGTGACGCGGCTTCGGGAGGCGTACCGCGACGTGGCGGGCGCGATCAACCGGCGCGACGCCGAAGCGTTCCCGGGCGTCCTGCGCAGCCGGCATCTCGATTTCGACGTCGTGGACGATTCGGCGCTGGCTCAAGGGGACGCCGCGGACGGCACGCTCGCCATCGCGGGCGAGCGTTTCGCCGCCCTCATTCTTTGCGGCACGGCGACGATGGACCGGGCCGCGCTTGAACGAGTGCGGCAAATGCTCGAGGGCGGCGGGCTCGTCGTCGGCGTGAACGTGCCGGAGGAGGAGCGGGCGGCGCTGCCGGGAGTGATATACGTGCAGACGGCGGAGGAAGCGGCGGACATCGTCGAGCGCCGAGTGGCGCGGCGGGTGGAAGGGCCGGGCCTCACCCTGCAGCGCCGGACGGAAGATGCGGACATCTTCCTGCTGCTGCCGAAGGACGGGGCGCTGCTCCGCATGCACGAGCCGGCGGACGAGACGGCGAAGCCGCCGGGGCCGGCCGAGTACCGTCTCCGCACGCCGGGTACGCCGCGGCTGTGGGATCCGGTGAGCGGCCGGACCGCCGATCTCGCGTACGTGCGCGAGGGCGAGTGGGTCCGGCTGACCGTCGAGTTCTGCGATTGGCCGGCCGCCCTCGTCGTCTGCGCGGCTGAGGGCGAGGCCGAAGCGGAGGCTGCCGCAGCGCTGGATATGGACAGCGCGAAGGCGCCGGCAACGCCGGGGGCACAGCCGTCGGCACGGTCCGTCCCCCCGGCACCGATGGCGCCGGCGGCCACATTGCTGGTCCCGGCGTCAGCAGATACTACGTCCCCGGCGGCATACGTCGCGGCATTCGGAGGCCGCATGCCGGCTCGGCCGGCCGGTTTGACCGGGGACGCGGTCGTAACGGTGACGCCGCAGGAGTGGCGGGTGCGCGTCGATCCGACGCTGGACAACCGGTACGGCGATTTCGACCTGCATAACGAACGGCGCGGCCAGATGCCGCCGGAGCGGCGCATCGTACTCGTTCGCACCGAGCGCGGCGCCGAAGACGGCATGGCGGCGGGCTGGCATCTGCAGGGGACGGACGAGGAAGGCTGGACCGAGCGGCTGTGGAGCGAATCCGCGTACTGGCTTGCGCACAAAGGCGAGGCATTCGACGAAGCCGAGGCACAGCCGCTCGTGTACAGCACGGTATTCGGCGACCTGGCGTTCCGCACCTGGGCCGGCCGGATGGGCCGCGTGCCCCGCCGCTTTCTGCATCTCGGCAAAGCGGACAAGGGCGAGCGCGTATGGGCGCGGACGTACGCGATCGCGCCGCGCGCCGGACGGTACTGGATCCGGACCGAGAGCAACGCCGACATTGCCGGCTGGATCGACGGCCGCGCCATCGATTGGTCGGGCGGCCCGGAAGAGAAGACGGCATGGATCGAGCTGCGGGAAGGGCCGAACGAAGTTCTGCTGCGGGCGGAAGCGCGGGCGGGCGGGATGCAGCGGGCCGGCGTCGAAATCAGCGCCGACGCCGGCGATCCGCTGCCCAAGTGGATCTATGCCGGGCAGCCTTCGTCCGCTTCCTTCCTGAGCCGGACGCTCGCCGCGCCGGCCGGCCGCGAAGTGCGCAAGGTGCGCGTCGTCTTCGCCGCCCGGGGGCGCGCGATCATGCAGGTGAACGGCGTCACGGTAACTGAGCACGGCGATTTCAATCCGTATATCCGGCAGGGTCAAGAAGAGGTCGATATTACCGGCTACTGGCGGGATGGCGACAACGAGGTGAAGTTCGTGCTGCCGGAAGGCAAAGGCGAGGTGTTCGCGGACGGCCGGATCGAGCTGGCGGACGGCGGCGTCGTACCGTTCTGCACCGGGACCGACTGGCAGGACGAACGCGGAGAAGCGCCGCTCGTCCTGCACAGCGCCGTCCTGCCGTTCGCCGAGACGGAGTCGCTCTGGATCAACCCGCGGCCGCACCCGCTGCCCGGGGTCGGCTGGCTGATGCCCGACTCGGTGCCGCAGTTGCCGCCGGTGCCGTTCGCGGCCGACCTGGAAGCTCTCGGCAAGCCGGTCTGGCTGCGCTTTCCGCTGCCGGTCGGCGCGCATCGCATGCATCTGGCCGCGGCGGGCGCCGCGCGCGTCTGGATCGGCGGCCGGGAGACGCCTTGCGCGGGCGGCGTCGTCTCGTTCCCGCCGCAAGACGCCGGGACCATCGCGGCCATCCGGATCGAACCGGCCGGCATGGAGACGGAAGCGGCGGTGCTGGAAGCCCCGGTCCGCTTCGACATCGTTCCGTTCCGCGGCGAACTCGGCGACTGGCGCACCGCGCTTCATCTGCCGCATCACAGCGGGGCCGTCGAATACGAGACGGTGGTGGAGGTCGCCGCGGAATCGGAGGCATCGCTTGATCTCGGTCATGTGCGGGGTACGGCCGAGGCGTGGATCGACAGCAAGCCGGCGGGCGTGCGCGTATGGCGTCCGTACCGTTTCGCGCTTGGCAAGCTCGAACCCGGTCCGCACCGGCTGCGCGTCCGGGTGACCAATACGCTCGGTACGCATTACGAGCACGGAAGGCCGACGAGTCTCGTCGGCGCCGACCCGACCGTAACGTATTGGGATCGGACGCATAGGCCCGAATGGCAGGCGGCGTTCCCGTCGGGCGGCCTGTACGGTCCCGTTCGGATCGATTTGGCAAGCGTGAACAAGGAGGAGTAGTAGATGGAGAAGGGATTGGACCGGGAGCAGCTGTCGGGCTGCCTGACGCCGTTCAAATGGGGCAGGCCGGTGCTTGTCGGCTCCGGCGAGCCGGGCGCTTTCGATTGCCATGCCGTCGATTGCCCGTACGTGTTCCGCCATCATGACAGGTTTTATATGATGTATGTCGGCTTCGACGGCAAGGGTTACCAGACGGCGCTTGCGGTAAGCGACGATTTGCTGCATTGGGAGCACATGTCCACGATTTTGCGGCGGGACGAAGGTTCCGGCTGGGATTCTAGAAATATCGCCGGCACCTGGATCATGCGCGACAACGATATGCACGGTCCAGGCACGTTGAAGCGGTGGAACGGCAAATATTGGCTCGCCTATCATTCGTACCCCGGCGACGGCTACGAGGAAGGATCGGCCAAGATCGGTCTCGCCTGGACGGAGGACGAGAGCCTCACGACATGGCACCGGCTTCCCGATCCGATCCTTGCGCCGGAGGACGGTGAGGAATGGGAGCGCGGCGGCCTTTACAAGGAATGTCTGCTGGAGCACGACGGCACGTTTTACCTTTTTTACAACGCCAAAAACAAAAACCGCGGCCGGTGGGTCGAACAGACCGGAGTCGCGACTTCGACCGATCTCGTACAGTGGCGGCGCCATGCGGACAATCCGGTCATCCGGGTGACGCCGGACGCGTGGGACAGCGGATTCGTCAGCGATCCTTGCGTGCTGCGGGACGGCGACCGTTGGGTCATGTTCTTCTTCGGCTACGACTACAAGGCGGCCCAGGAAGGCATCGCCTTCTCGGACGATCTGCTGAACTGGACCAAATATCCCGAACCGATCATCACGGTCGGGAAGGAAAGCGAGCTGGACGCGATTTTCGCGCACAAGCCGTCGGTCATTACGCACGAAGGCGTGCTGTATCATTTTTACACCGCCAGCAGACGGCCGCGGGAGGGGGACCGGACGTGCAACATTTTCCCGGAATTCCGCACGATTACGGTCGCGACGTCGCGGAAGCTGACGGAATGATGGTGCGGGAGGAGGGACCGGGATGAAGGAATGGTTTCACGGCTGCCTCGAAGTGCGGGAAGTGGGCGGGGGGATGATGCCGCTTCGCTTTACCGATGCCCAGATCGATTTTTTCAAAGGGCGACCGCACCTGTTCCGCTGCTACAATGCCGCGGGCATTCGGCTTGACGTCGTGACGGATTCTCCGTTTATCCGAATGCGCTATCGCGTAACCCTCAAGCCTGGAACGACGGAGCGGCTTCACTTCGACCTGTTCATCGACGACGAGCCTGCCGGCAGTCCGGGGGAGACGTTCACAGGGGAAGGAGCGGGCGAATGGACGGCGGAGCTGCCGATCCGTGCCGGATCCCCGCGCCGCGTAACGGTCTGGCTTCCGTATCTGGCCAGCGTTGCGGTGGACGAATTGGCGTTCGCCGATGGGGCTGTCTGCCGGCCGGGGGAGCCGCATGCGCGGAATCTCCTCTGCTTCGGCGATTCGATTACGCAGGGCATGAACGCGGCCCGTTCGTCGGAGACGTATGCGGCGCTCATTGCCCGCCGATTGCGGATGAATTTGCTCAACCAGGCGATCAGCGGGTTCGTCTTTCACCCGGACAAGATCGATCCCGATCTGCCGTACCGTCCCGATCTTGTGACCGTCGCGTACGGCACGAACGACTGGACGGTTTGCAAGTCGCACGGGCAGTTCGAGCGTCAGGCGGACGGCTTCATCGGCAAGCTGGCCGGCCTGTATCCGGACGTGCCGATTGCCGTTCTGTCGCCGCTGTGGCGGTCGGACATGGGGGGCGCCAGGCCGAGCGGCGCGTTCACGGACATTCACAGAACGCTCGAAGCGATATGCGATTCCCGGAGGAACGTTCATTATATCGACGGCTTGACGCTCGTCCCGCATCGGGACGAATATTTCGCCGACGGCCTGCATCCGAACGACCGGGGGTTCCATCACATGGCGGACCGGCTCGCAGAGCGGCTGCCGGCCATTCTGGCGCCGGAACCCGCACCGGGGGACAAGAGCCTCGCGCGCGAGGTCCCGTAAGGCGGTAAAGCGCTAAGGGTAGAAAAGCCCCGCGCTCCTCACGCCAAGGCGGTCCCTGCCTTTATCGGATGATCCTCGCTTTACTGCTATTGAAGTTCATGCTTTGCGAAGCTGCGCTTTACTCCGTAAAACGCTCAGGAGGTTTCCATGCCCTTAACTATTGCGAAGCTATGGATCGAAGGACGCCATAATCCGCTCGGCATCGATGCCGAAACGCCGCTGTTCGGCTGGTCGTTCGGACCTGCCGAGACGCAGTACCAGCGCGCTTACCGGATCGCCGTCGCTTCGACCGAAGAACGGTTGGCGAACGGCATTGCCGACGTATGGGACAGCGGAACGGTCGAAAGCGGCCGGCACACCTCGGTGCGTTACGCCGGTCCCGCGCTGGAGCCGAGACGGTCCTATTTTTGGCGCGTCACCGTCTGGGACGATGAAGGCGGGCAGGCGGAGAGCCCGTTAGGCTTGTGGGAGACGGGACAGCTCGGAGCGGACAACTGGACAGGGCGGTGGATCGGCGCTCCTGCCCAATTGGATCCCGCCAAAGCGGATTCGGCTTCGACAGATCCGGCCGCAGCGAAAGCAGGTTCGGCCGAACCGAAAACGGCCGCAGCGATAGAGCGCCTTCCGCTCCCGCAATTCCGCCGCGTCTTCTCCATCCGGGGGCCGGTTCGTCGGGCGCGGATTTATATCAGCGGTCTCGGCCATTACGAGCTCCGGCTGAACGGAACGAAAGTCGGCGACAGCGAGCTCGATCCCGGCTGGACCGATTACGACCGGACGGTGCTGTATGCGGCGCACGATGTCACGGCGGCTTTGCGGCAGGGCGAGAACGTCGTCGGCGTGCTGCTCGGCAACGGATTTTACAACGTCGCCGGCGGAAGGTACGCGAAATTCAAAGATTCGTACGGAGAGCCGAAATGTCTGGCGGATCTGTTCATTGAATACGAGGACGGCCGGACGGAGACGATCGGAACGGACCGGACGTGGAGGACGGCCCCGAGCCCGCTGACCTTTTCCTGCATCTACGGCGGAGAAGATTACGACGCCCGGCTGGAGCAGGAAGGCTGGGACGCCCCGGGCTTCGCGAAAGACGGGGGCTGGACTTGGGCGGCCGAAGTCGGCGCTCCTTCCGGCAAGCTTATCGCCCAGCCGTCTCCCCCGGTGAAGGTGATGCGCCGGTTTCAGGCTGCGGCCGTGACGGAACCGAAGCCCGGCATTTTCGTCTACGATCTCGGACAAAACTTCTCCGGATGGCCGGAACTTGAGACGAGCGGACCGGAAGGGGCGCGCATCAAGCTGACGCCGGCCGAACTGTTGACGGAGGACGGCATGGCCAATCAGAAATGGTCGGGCTCGCCCTATACGCTGAACTATACGCTGAAAGGCGGCGCCGCGGAGAGATGGCGGCTGCGGTTCACCTATTACGGATTCCGCTACGTGCAGGTGGAAGGGGCGGTCCCGGCCGGGCATGCGGCCGCGTCGGAAGGGAAGCCGGTCGTCCTGGGGATCGAAGGGCAGATGCTGTACCCCGACGTCCCGGCTGCGGGCGGCTTTCGCTGCTCGGACCGGATGCTGAATCGCATACACGAACTGATCAATATGGCGGTCTTGAGCAACATGAAGAGCGTCTTCACGGACTGCCCGCATCGCGAAAAGCTCGGCTGGCTCGAGCAGGTCCACCTGATGGGCCCGGCCGTTATGTTCAACTACGATATCGAAGCGCTTCTTGCGAAAGTGTTGGCGGACATCGCCGACGCCCAGCAGCCGAACGGCATGGTGCCGACGACCGCGCCGGAATACGTCGTCTTCCGGGAGCCGTGGCACATGTTCCGGGACGCGGCCGCCTGGGGCGGCACCTTCATTCTGTCGGCATGGGAGATGCTGCAGCGCTATGGCAACCTCGCCGTGCTGGAAAGACATTACGAGGGCATGAAGCGATACGTCGACTACCTGTCCGCCAAATCGGACGGACTCATCCTCCGGGAAGGGCTCGGTGACTGGTACGACATCGGGCCGAAAGGGCCGGGCTTTTCCCAGAATACGCCTGTCCCCCTGGCAGAAACGGCGATTTTCTACGGACTGGCCGTCGTGATGGACAAGATTGCCCGTCTTCTCGGGCGGTACGATGACGCTTCCGCGTTCGAACGGCTCGCTGCATCGATCAAAGCGGCGTTCAACGACGCCTTCTTCGACCCCGCTGAAGCGAGCTATGCGGAAGGAAGCGATGCCGCACTCGCCATGCCGCTCGCCATCGGACTTGCGCCTGAGGAGCACCGCGCCGCGCTGCTTGACCGGCTCATCCGCAATATCGAAGGGCGCGGCTGGCAGACGACGTCCGGCGACGTCGGCCATCGCTACGTGCTGCTCGCGCTAGCAAGAGGGGGACGTTCGGACGTCATTTTTCGCATGTCCTGCCATACGGACAAGCCGGGCTACGGTTACCAGGTCGCGAACGGCGCGACGACGCTGACCGAAGCGTGGGACGGCCCGACGGTCGGCAAATCGCAGAACCATTTCATGCTCGGGCATCTCGAGGAATGGCTGTACACCGGACTTGCGGGACTTGATTACCGCTATCGCCCCGATACCGGGCGGTTTGCCGTAACGGTTAAGCCGCATGCCGCGGACGGGATCGACTGGGCGGAAGCCTGGTGCGAGCTGCGGGCAGGACGGGCAGGGGTGCGTTGGGAGCGGGAAGAAGGGACGCTTAAGATGAAAGTCGACATTCCCGTCAATGCCGAGGGGACGATCTTCATTCCCGCGGCGTCGGCAGACGATGTCGAGCTTCAAGGCCCCGCCGCCGAACTGCTGAAGCTGGAGGCCGGCTACGCCGTGCTCCGAACCGGCTCCGGCAGCTTCGTCTTGACGAGCAAAATCGGGGCGGGCGCGCGCCGGTAAGCGCGAAGCGGCATGACGCAAGCCGTCGTTGCCGCAGACTTTTATGTGCAGCCCCCGGGCAGCCAAGGATGTCCCGTCTGACGGAAATGGCGTCAGGCTCCGGCGTCTTTTCCGGGCGCCGGAACGAGACTTCGTTGGCCAAGCCGCCGATGCAACGGACAATCGTTCCGCTATTGGTGCTTGCCAAGGCCGATTTCCCGATTAAAGGGACTCAGAATCCGCTATTTTCGGGAATATGCCGCAATTCCGAGCTATCGGGAGGCGATAACGGAATCTGAGTCCGAAAAGCGGCTAAGATCGGGGCGTTCCCCCGGAAATAACGGAATGCAAGTCCGTTTGCATCTGACGTAACCGATTCACCACTCGCTATTCGTCTCTGCTATGGCTGTATTCTTGGTAAGGAGCTCGGATTCCGCAGTATCAACTTCACGCAGTATCAACTTCACGCAGTATCAAGCTCACGTCGGACTAACGTTGCAAACTTGCGAGGTTTGCCGCCTCATTTTGCAAGATAGCCAGGTATGTCCGTCGTGCAGCCTTCAGGGGCAACGGATCAAAAAGCCGCAAACGGGAGGCTCGTCCGTCCCGAACGCGAAGCAGCGCCCGAATCCGAATGAAAGCCGGCCGAAAAGATTGGAGACGCGTCGGAGGGCGGAGGCGGTGGAGGTGTGATGCACGAGCTGCCGCTTGCTTGGAGCCGAAACGCGTCGGGTGGAGAGCCGGAAAGCCGGGAAGCGGTATGCCCGGCTTTCCTTGCAGTCGCCGCTTCGGGTGCAGCCCCGGCTGGCGGGTGAAACGGCGTTTGCATCATATTTTCAAGGAGGGTGGGTGACGGACGTGCTGCGTTATCGATACGGACGGTACATTCCGTTTTCCTACAAAATGATGATTCCGTACCTCTTGCTCGTCATGCTGACGGATGCCGTTGTCGGCTACTTCTCTTACCGTACGGCGGTTCAGTCGAGAAGCGAGCTTGTCCGCTCGAACGCCGTTTGGGCGCTGCGGCAAATCCGGGATGGCGTGCAGTATCGGATGGCAGATTTGCAAGCGGTTTCAGACTCCTTGTTCAGCAGCCCTACCTTTCAGCAATCGCTGCAGGCGTCCGGAGATCGCCCGGCGGTGTACGAGGCGACGGTTCGCGGCTTGCTACCGCTGCTCGAGGCGTCGCTCGAGATGACGGTCCAGAACGCCAGAATTTTCGTGTACGCGGCGAATCCCGCCATCGATGAAATATACGGCAAGTTGAGCGAGAAGATCGAAGGAAAAAGCTACGCGCTGCTCTCCATGGACCGGATTGTAAGCAGCGGCTGGCATCTCGAGCTTCTGCGCGCAAGAGAGGACAACGTGTGGCGGCAGGCGGATACGGACAAGGAGATGGGCAACATCTCCTTGCTGCGCAAGCTGATCTCTTTCGAGGATTACCAGACCGAAATCGGTTTTCTGCGGATCGCCGTCCCGCTGCGCGATTTGTTCGGCGCGAACGGAGAGGCCGTTCTGCATCCGGATATGATCTTCCGGGCGATTGACGTTCGGCCGGGGGACCGCCGCGTCCTGTTCACGAACGGACCCGAAGTGCTTTCTCCCCGCGACCGGGACTATATGACGGTTTCGGAACGCGTTCCGGGGACGGAGTTGCTGCTCGAAGCGAAAATCCCGCTCAGGCTGCTCGAGAAGGATGCCGGCCGCATTCGCGGCATCACGCTGCTCGTCTGCGGGCTAAGCTTCGCGGCGATGGCCGCGATGGCGTTCGCGGTCGCCCGGTATTCCGGGCGAAAGCTGATGCGGATCGTCTCGTTCGCCCGAAGCTTTCAGTCGGGGGAATTCTCCAGGCGAATACCGCATGCGGGACGCGACGAGTTCGCGCTCATTGCCTCCGCTTTCAACCGGATGGCGCAAAGCATCGACGAGCTGATCCGTAAGGTGTACGTCCAGGGGCTGCAAAAAAAGGAGGCGGAGCTTCGCGCGCTGCAGGCGCAGATGAATCCGCATTTTTTGTACAATACGCTGTCTTCGATCAACAGTCTCGCGCACATCGGAGAGACCCGGAAATTGAGCGAAATGGTGGCGGGATTGGTGAAGTTTTATCGGCTGGCGTTGAACGACGGCTGCACGACGATCGCCATCGGGGATGAAATCGAGCATGTCAGAAGCTATCTCCATATCCAGGCGATCAAATACGCGAGCCGGTTTACGGTCTCGTACGAAGTGGAACCCGGCATTCTAGGGTGCGAGACGGTCAAACTGATTCTGCAGCCGTTCGTGGAAAATGTGCTGAAGCATGCCTGGTTCGAGGAGCGCATCCATATCCGGATTTGCGGCAGGCGGGAGGGGGAACGGATCGAATTCCGGATCATCGACAACGGCGTCGGGATGGTGCCGGAACGAATGCGCGAACGGCGGGACGGAAGCGGCGGCTACGGGATTCGCAACGTGGACGAACGAATTCGGCTGCAGTATGGGGACGAGTACGGGGTGCGAATTTTCAGCGGACCGGGTATCGGCTCAACGGTGCGGATCGTCATTCCTTGCCGGCCGTACGGCCCGGACGTGAGGGAGGGTTGAACGATGGTGTATCCGATGCTGCTGGTGGACGACGAATCGGTCGATCTGGAATGGCTGAAGCGGCGCGTCGCCGGCTGCGGCAAACGGTTCGAGGTGGTCGCAACCGCGAACAGCGGGTTCGCGGCGCTGCGGATTTTGCGGGAAAGGCCGGTCGACGTGATGATCTCCGACATCCGGATGCCGATCATGTCCGGCCTCGAGCTGGCCGAACGCGCGCGCGAGCTGAGACCGGAGCTTCGCATCGTGTTCGCGAGCGGTCATAACGATTTCGATTACGCCAAGCGGGCGATACGGGTGAGCGCCAGCGACTATCTGCTGAAGCCGATCGACGACCGGGAGCTCGGGGACACGCTCGACAGGCTGATCGCCGCACTCGACGAAGCCGGGTCGGGCAGGGCAGGGCTCGGCGGAGCCGCGCATGGCACAGCAGGGCCAGGCCACGCAAGGCTCGGCGACGTCGGCGCCGCAAACGCCGCAGCCACCGATGCCGGAGCGTCCGGCCGGTTCGCCCACTTCGTGCCCGCCTACCGGCTTGCCGCCACCGAGCCCGCCATTGCCGCGCTTGCCGACGACGGACGCTCCGCGCCCCGCGATGGTAGCGACCCCGGCATGCCCGGCCGCAAGCTCATCCGCGCCATCCGGACGTATGTCGCGGACCGGCTGGAAGAGAAGGTGACGCTCGGCCAGGTGGCCGACCATTTCGGCTTCTCGCCGAATTACCTGGGCCAGCTGTACAAGGACGAGACGGGCGAGCACTTCAGCGATTATTTGATCCGCGTCCGGATCGAGCGCGCTTGCCGGCTGTTGCTGGAGCCGACGCTGAAGGTGTACGAAATCGCCGATCGGATCGGCTACCGCAACATCCTGTACTTCAACCGGCAGTTCAAGCAGCGGACGGGGATGACGCCCGGCGAGTACCGCAGATTGCACAACGTATAGGCCGGCACCGTTGAAAATGTACTATATTTCGTTGCTCCGCTCCATTAGAAAGCGCTCTTGAAAATCGTAAGCTTGAGCTAACAACTTGCGACAAAAAGGAGGCGGGAGCATGAACCCGATCCGGACGGCCGGCGCGGATGCAAGGAGCAGCGGAAGTTCCATCCGGCGGTTTGCGGCTCAGTGGCAAATGCAGTCGATGATATGGCCCGGCATGATCTTCATCGTGCTGTTCAGCTACATCCCGATGTGGGGGATTATCATCGCGTTCAAGGAGTACGACATATTTCAGGGCTTCGCGGGTAGCCCGTGGGTCGGCCTCAAGCAGTTCCGGCTGTTCTTTCAATCCCCGGATTTCGCCATGGTCATGAAGAACACGCTCATCGTCGCGCTGCTCAAGCTGGCATTCATCTTTCCGGCGCCGATCGCGCTCGCCCTGATGCTGAACGAAGTGCGGCTCGCGGTGTTCAAAAGGATCGTCCAGACGATGACGTATTTGCCGCATTTCATCTCGTGGGTCATCGTATCCGGTCTCGTCTTCTCGATTCTGTCCGTCGAGAGCGGGAGCCTTAATGTGCTGCTGCAGAAGCTCGGCCTGATCGAACGCCCGGTCAACTGGCTGTCGATTCCGGACTATTTCTATGCGATTCTGATTTCGTCCGGGCTGTGGAAGGAGGTCGGCTTCGGCTCCATCGTCTATCTCGCCGCCATCGCCGGGGTCAATCCCCATCTGTACGAGGCGGCCGCCATGGACGGCGCCGGCAGGCTGAGGCAGATCTTCTCGGTTACATTGCCGACGATCGCGCCCGTCGTGACGATCTTCCTGATCCTCCATATCGGTAGCCTGCTGAACGCCGGCTTCGAGGATATTCTGGTGCTGACGAACGGCGGGAAGAACGCGATCCTGCGCGAAGTGTCCGAGGTGCTCGACACGTACGTGTACAACGTCGGCGTGAACCAGCAGCGCTATTCGTTCGCGACGGCGGCGGGACTGTTCAAATCGGCCGTCAACGTGCTGCTGCTGTGGGGAGCGAACGCGCTGGCGCGGAAAGTCGGGGGGTCGTCGCTATGGTGACGGCTCGGACGCGAATGGGGCGCAAAAGCCTCGAAGACAAGCTGCTCGACGCGTTCGTGTACGCCGCGCTGACCGCGCTGTCCCTGATTTCGCTCTATCCGTTCTGGAACGCGCTCGTCATCTCGCTGAATGCCGGGACGGATACGAGTCTCGGCGGGCTGACGGTGTGGCCGAGGGAATTTACGCTCGACAATTATCGCGTCGTGCTGAGCGACCCGCGCTTTTTCAAGGCGTTCGGCATCTCGGTTCTGCGCACCGCGTGCGGAACGGCGGCGGCGATCTTCTTCACGTCGCTTCTCGCCTACGGCCTGTCCAAAAAAGAAACGATCGGACGCAAAGGCTATATGCTCGTCGCGGTCTTCACGATGTATTTTCAAGGCGGGCTCATCCCGACCTACTTATGGCTTCGCGAGCTCGGCTTGTTCAACAACTTCTGGGTGCTGTTCGTGCCGTGGGCCGTCAGCGTATGGAACATGATCGTCTTCCGCACCTTCTTCCAGGGTATTCCGGACGGACTGGAAGAGTCGGCGAAAATCGACGGATGCGGCGCGTACGGTCTGTACTTTCGCATCGTGCTTCCGCTGTCGGGACCGGTATTCGCGACGCTTTCCCTGTTTCAGGCCGTCTTCTTCTGGAACGAATGGTTCGCGGCCGGTATATACGTCAACAACGCCGACTTGCTTCCGGTGCAAAACTACTTGATGAACATGATCAATTCCAATTCCGCGCAGGAAATGCTGAGCCAGCTCGGCGGAACGGCCGGCGGAGCGGGGGACATGGTCGCGAGCGCGATTACGCCCAAATCGCTGCAGATGACCGCGCTGATGGTCGTCAGCCTTCCGATCATCGCGGTGTATCCGTTCGTGCAGCGCTTCTTCGTCAAGGGCGTCATGATCGGCTCGCTCAAGGAATGACCGTACCGGCGTTTAAGGGCGCATCGCCCTTCTACGATAAATTCATCAGTCCTGAAAGGGGTAATGGCCATGAAAGGGAGAAGAAGGCGGCAATGGCTGCTGGCCGGCCTGGCCGGCGTCATGATGGCCGGGGCGGCGCTGTCGGGCTGCGCGGGAGGCGGGACGGGCGAGCCGGCCGGGATGCAGCCGCCGTCCGAAGCGTCCGGTTCCGCCGGCGAAGCGGCGGCCGCGCCGAAATTCGGGGTGGATCCGCTCGAATTCAGCTTTTATTCGAATTACGATTTCGCTTCCCCGATCGGATACGGCAACGACGTCACGACGAAGTGGCTTCAAGAGAACAAAAAGCTGAATATCGTCGAAATCGGCTCGAACGGCAACGCGAAGCAGAAATTCGGCGCAATGGTGGCGGCAGGCGATCTGCCGGACGTCATCATGCTGGACAGGGGATCTCCGGAATACGAGACGATGCGGAAGAACGGGATGCTCGTCCCGCTCGACGACTACTACGCCAAATATCCGGTGCTGCGGGAACTGGTGGACGACCAGACGTTCAACATGCTGAAGGCGGAAGACGGCCATATCTATGTCATCCCGAACTGGTTCGACAGCGAGCGGAACCCTTACAAATATTCGAATACCGGCTGGACCGTCAACCGGAAAATCTATGCCGAGCTCGGCAAGCCGGAGCTTCGGACGTTCGACGATCTGTACGACTATTTGAAGAAGGTCAAGGCGAAATATCCGAACGTCGTGCCGCTCGAAACCGGCATGGCGCTGAGCGGCATCAACATGCTGTACAAGCTGATCTATGCCGGGTACGGCGACAACCGGACGATCTGGAACATCGGCGACGTTCCGGCCTTTCCGAACATGGAGACGAAGACGCTCGAGCCGATATTCCGCGATCCCGCCTACAAGGCGTCGTACAAGTTTCTGAACAAGCTGTACCGCGAAGGGCTCGTGACGCAGGATATGTTCACGCAGAAGCTCGAACAGGTGCAGGAAAAGATCAATTCCGGACGGGTCGCGGTCACGGGGCTGTCCAACATTACGGGCCACGGCAACACCGCGAACGCCATCCTGCAGGCGAAGGATCCGGAGGCCGGCTACGACTATATTCCGTTCCTTTACGACAAAGGGGCCGATCCGGAGACGGTCAATCCCCATACGTACGGCACGCTTGGCTGGAACGTCGTCATCATTACGAAAAAAGCCGACAATCCGGAGCAGATTTTCCAGTTCTACGATTGGTGGGCGGGCGAGGACGGGCAGCGCATCAACGCGTTCGGACCGCCGGGACTGCTGTACGACGAGGTGGACGAGAACGGCGCGCCGATCGACAACGAGAAAGGGAAGACGATCACGCCGCAGGAGAAGGCGAATCTGAAGCTCGGGCTGTTCAATCCGCTTGGTTCGTGGCTGTTCTACGTCATCGGGCATCACAAGAACGCGCAAAACCCGGAAACCGCCAACTGGGGCAACGCGGCAAGCGAATTTTTCGGATCGTTCGCGAAGCTGAATGCGGATCAGTTCAACAATATGTCGATCGACCCGAAGTCCGACCTCGGCATCGTCGAGCAGCAAATCCGCCAAATCTGGCATGAAGCGAACGCGAAGCTGGTGTTCGCCGAGACGGACGAAGCGTTCGAAGCGGTGTACGCCAAGCTGGAAACCGACGTGACGAAAGCGGGCTACAACAAAATATTGGCGGAGAAAACGAACATATGGCGCGCCAATCTTGAGAAGATGAAGTAGGAGAGCTCCTGCGAAAGAAGGCCGAATGCCGGATGACAGACGGCCTTGCGGGGCCTTATTCGAATCTAGGATAGATCGGAATCGCCGATCGAGGCGTAGAACCGCTTGGATTGCTCGAAGAAAGCTTCGGTCGCCCGCTTCATCGAAGGCACGTCGTTCCGGGCCAGCGCATCCAGAAGGGCGGACCGGCTGCCGACGCTGCTCGCCATCGCCCCGGGAACGCGCAGCAGCTTGAGACTCGTCTCCCGGCGCAGCGACACGATCGTCTGCATCAGCTTGGCATAGATGCGGTTGCGGCATATATGGCCGACGTGAAGATCGAACCGGTCGAGCTCGTCGAGGAAAGGCTCAGGCTCCTCCGCATGCTGCAGGCGTTCCAGACGGTCGGCGATTTCCTTCAGCGGCTCCACCTCTTCCGGCTTGGCGTTCGCGGCCGCCGACAGGTACACCTCCGTCTCGATGAGCTTGCGGGCGGCGTACACTTCGTCGAGATTGTCGAGCTCGTGGTGGAACATCCAGACGATCGTCTCCGGCGGAATCGGCTCCTGGCGGCGGTTCACGAAGCTGCCCTCGCCGGATTTGATCGTGATGAGCCCGATCAGCGACAGCGCGCGCAGCGCTTCGCGCACCCGCCCCCGCGTCACGCCGAATTGCTCGGCCAGATCCCGCTCGTTCGGCAGCTGCTCGCCGGGCTGAAGCTCGCCGGAACGGATGAGGCCGACGATCTGCTCCATGATTTGCTCGGTAACGGTGACGCGTTTTACGCTTTTAATTTGAACCATCGGAAAACAACTCCCTTTGTTCAAAATATAAGAAATGACAAGTCTCACCCTTATATTGGGCTTATGTTTCATCCGCGAAACGGAATCTCCGCCAATCGAAGACGGCAAAGCCGTTCACGCTTGGAAATTTCGTATTGAGTTCGCGACCCTTCGGTGGTATTCTGGTATTGTGGTGCTGTGGTAGTACCAGGGTACCGAGGATCTTTATCATTCATTATAGCAGCTCATGACGGTTTATAAAAGGTGAAAGGCGGGGAAGCGCTTGATCCGTTCGATATTTTTCGAAGATTACGAGCTTGGCGCGGCCAGGCAGTCGGCGGGAAGGACGATCACGGAAGCGGACATCGTGCTGCACGCCGGGCAGACCGGAGACTTCTACCCCCATCATATGGATGAGGAATGGTGCAAGACGCAGCCGTTCGGCCGGCGCATCGCCCACGGCACGCTGGTGTTCAGCGTCGCGGTCGGCATGATGGCGGGAGAGATCAATCCGGAAGCGTTCTCGTACGGCTACGACCGGCTGCGGTTCGTCCGGCCGGTCCATATCGGCGATACGATCCGCGCGAAAGTGACCGTTCACGACAAGAGAGACCACCCGAAACGGCCCGAGTACGGCATCGTCAGCGAACGGCTGGAAGCGGTTAACCAGCACGGGGAAACGGTGCTCGCCTGCGAGCATCTGCTGATGGTCAAGCGGAAAGGAGAGGCGCGGACATGACCGTTCATTTGAAGGGCATCACGTGGAACCATTCCCGGGGCTATGTGCCGATGGCCGCCACTGCCCAGCGGTTCGAGGAGCGGAACCCGGATGTCCGCATCACGTGGGAGAAGCGGTCGCTGCAGGAATTCGCGGACGCGCCCATCTCGCATTTGGTCGAGCGGTACGATCTGCTCGTCATCGACCATCCGTGGGCCGGCTATGCCGCCGCGCACGGCGTGCTGCTCGACCTCGGCGCGCATCTGCCGGAGGCGTTCATGGCCGATCAGGCGGCGCACTCCGTCGGCGCGTCCCACGCAAGCTACCGCTTCGGCGGCAAGCAGACGGCGCTCGCGATCGACGCCGCGGCCCCGGTCTCGTCGCACCGGCCCGACCTGATGGAGCGGGACGGCCTGACGCCTCCCGAGAAGTGGGAGGAGCTGCTGGCGCTGGCCCGGCGGGGGCGGGTCGTCATGCCGGGCATCCCGATCGACACGCTGATGAACTTCTACATGCTGTGCGCGACGCTCGGCGAGGAACCGTTCGCTTCCGAGGAGGAGGTCGTCGGCAAGGAGACGGCGGCGCGGGCGCTGGAGATGTACCGGGAGCTTGCAGCGCTCTGTCCGGACCGGATCTACGGCTGGAATCCGATCGCCGTCTATGAAGCGATGACGGACGGGGACGATTACGCCTATTGCCCGTTCGCTTACGGCTATTCCAACTATTCGCGTCCCGGCTACGCGAATCGCCCGCTTACGTTCGGCGACCTCGTGTCGCTCACCGGCCACGGCCGGCTGCGCAGCACGCTCGGCGGGACGGGGCTTGCCGTCTCGGCCGGGACCCCGCACCGGGAAGCGGCGCTGCGCTATGCCGCATACGTCGCCGATCCGCTCGTGCAGCGGACGCTGTACGTCGAATGCGGAGGGCAGCCCGGTCATCGCGCCGCCTGGGAGGACGACGAGGCGAACCGGCGCGCTCGCGACTATTTCCGCCGAACGCTGCCCGCGCTCGATCGCGCTTACGTGCGCCCGCGGTACGACGGGTATCTCCACTTCCAGGACCGTGCGGGGGACGTCGTCCGCGATTACTTGCGGGAAGGCGGCCGTACGGACCGGGTCATGGAGCGGCTGAACGCGCTCTACGCCGAATCGCTCGGGCTTAGGGGAGGGAAGCGGACATGAAGCCGTTGGCGGGGCTCACCGTGCTCGATTTCAGCCAGTTTCTGTCCGGCCCTTCGGCCGCGCTCCGGCTCTCCGACCTGGGCGCCCGCGTCATCAAGATCGAGCGGCCGGACGGTGGAGACCTGTGCCGGAGGCTGTACATTTCCAATCTGGAGCTCGACGGGGACAGCACCTTGTTCCATTCGATCAACCGGAACAAGCAGAGCTTCGCGGCGAATCTGAAAAATCCGGACGATCTGAGAGCGGTGCGCGGACTGATTGCGAAGGCGGACGTGCTCATTCAAAATTTTCGGCCGGGCGTCATGGAGAAGATCGGTCTCCATTACGATGCGGTGAAGGCGATCAACCCGCGCATCGTGTACGGCGTCGTGACCGGCTACGGCAAGGAGGGGCCGTGGAAGGACAAACCGGGACAGGATTTGCTCGTCCAGTCGCTGTCGGGGCTCACCTGGCTGAGCGGCGACGCCGGCCAAGGTCCGGTGCCGTTCGGGCTGTCCGTCGCGGACATGATGGCAGGCGCCCATCTCGTGCAGGGCATCTTGGCGTGTCTCGTCCGCCGGGGCGTGACAGGCGAAGGCGGACTCGTGGAAGTCAGCCTGATGGAATCGATCCTCGACGTCCAATTCGAGGTGCTGACCACCCATCTGAACGACGGCGGCAAGCTTCCCGAACGCAGCGAGGTAAGCAATGCGAACGCATACCTCGGCGCGCCTTACGGCATCTACGGTACGGCGGACGGTTACATCGCCATCGCCATGAATCCGGTCGACCGGCTCGGCGAGCTGCTCGGATGCCCCGAGCTGACGGCGTATAAGGAGCCCGGACGGCTGTTCTCGGAACGGGACGAGATCAAGCGGATTTTGCGCGATCATCTGCGGACGGAGACGACGGCGCATTGGCTCGACATACTGGAGCCGGCCGACATCTGGTGCGCCGACGTGCTCGGCTGGGACCGGCTGCTCGCGCACGAAGGGTTCCGGGCGCTGCAGATGGTGCAGACCGTCTCCCGCGGCAACGGCGCCAAGCTGGAGACGACCCGCTGCCCGATCCGGATCGACGGCGAAATCTACAAGTCCGCTCTCGGCGCGCCGAAGATCGGCGAGCACAACGGGCGGATTCGCGAAGAATTTCAATTATGACGAGGCTCAGCAGCCGGAAGGAGGAAGACGGATATGAAAGTGGATGCGCATCAGCATTTCTGGAATTTGTCGCGGGGCGATTATCCGTGGCTCGGTCCGCAGCACGGACCGATCTACCGCACGTTCGAGCCGGAGGAGCTTGAGCCGGAGCTGCGGGCGGCGGGCATCGACAAGACGGTGCTCGTGCAGTCGGCCAATTCGTACGAGGATACCGAATATATGCTCGAACTGGCCGAGCGCTACGAGTGGATCGGCGGCGTCGTCGGCTGGGTGCCGCTTCCGGACCGGCGGGAAGCGGAAGAAAGGCTGAAGCGGTGGACGAAGCTACCGGTCTTCAAAGGGATCCGCCATCTCATTCACGACGAGAAGGATCCGGACTGGGTCGTGCGCGCCGACGTCATCGAAGGCTTGCGCCTGCTGGCCGAGTACGGCATGTCGTTCGACGTGGTGGCGGTCTTCCCGAACCATCTGAAGCACGTGCCGCTGCTCGCGGAGTCCGTGCCCGGACTCCGGCTCGTCATCGACCATCTGGCGAAGCCGCCGATCGCGGACGACGGCTGGGAGCCTTGGGCGGAGCAGCTCGCCCGCGCGGCGCAATATCCGAACGTCTGCGCCAAAATTTCCGGGCTGAACACCGCCGCCAAAGCCGGCTGGTCGGCCGCCGATCTGAAGCCTTACGTCGACTATGCCGTGAAGACGTTCGGGGCGGACCGGCTCATGTTCGGCAGCGACTGGCCTGTCGCCCTGCTGGCGGACGAGTACGGACGGGTATGGCGCGAAACGAACGAAGCGCTGAAAGATTACTCCGAAACCGACGTCCGGGCGATGCTGGGCGAGACGGCGGCCCGGTTTTACCGCTTGGAGCGATAGGAGGCGAACGCGTTGAACAAACCATCCTCCGGCGAGACGCCGGAACTGGATTACGCCCCGAAGCTGCCGGAGAACAAGGACATGGGCATCGCCGTCGTCGGCGCCGGGGAAATCGTGACAAGCTGCCATTTGCCTGCTTACCGGATGGCCGGCTTTCGGGTCGTGGGCATCTGTGATATCGATCCCGTCAAGGCGGAGGCGGCGGCGCAAGCGCATAAGCTGCCGCGCGTCTACCGTTCGCTCGACGATCTGCTCGCGGACCCCGATGTGCAGATCGTCGATATTGCGGTGCCGGCCCGGCATCAGCCGGGGATCGTGCGCGAGTGCGCGGCCGCGGGCAAGCATCTGCTGTGCCAGAAGCCGCTCGCCGAGACGTTCCGGGAGGCGAAGGAAATCGCGGACATGTGCGCCTCGGCCGGCATCCGGGCGGCCTCCAACCAGCAGATGCGTTGGGCGCCCGGGATCGCCGCCAGCCGGTCGATCGTCCGCCGCGGCTGGATCGGCCGGCCGGTTCAGGGCACCGTCCAGGTCAACGTGCGGACGGAATGGGAGAATTGGGAGTGGCTGACGAAGATCGGCACGCTCGAAGTGATGTACCACAGCATTCATTATCTCGATGCGATCCGCTACGTGATGGGCATGGACCCGGAATACGTCTATGCCGACGGCGCGCGCTGGCCCGGGCAGCCGTACAAGGGGGAGACGCGCACGCTGATCCATCTCAAGTTTCCCGGCGAGGCGCGGGGGCTCGTCCACGACAGCCACAACAACCGCCAGCCCCAGGACGACTGGTACGCCACGTTCCGGTTCGAAGGGACGGAAGGGGCGGTCGGCGGAACGAACGGCGCGCTGTACAACTATCCCGAAGGCCGGGAGGATACGCTGCGCTTCTATTCCCGCAAGCTGGTCCCGGACCGGCCGTACGAGCCGGCGCTCGAGGGTCGCTGGTTTCCCCATGCGTTCATGGGACCGATGGGCGAGCTGATGCTGGCGGTCCAGGAAGACCGCGAGCCGGAGAACAGCGTGCGCGACAATCTGGTCACGATGCGGACCGTCTTCGCGGCGTACCGCTCGATGGCCGAGAACCGGCCCGTCGATTTGCATGAAATCGAGTAACCGGGAGGTTTGCGATGTGGCCATGAATATCGTCATCACCGGAGCCAATCGCGGACTCGGTCTGGCGCTGACGGAGGAAGCGCTTCGCCGGGGACATGCGGTATGGGCCGGCGTCCGTGACGCGAGCCGTCCGGCCGAACGGCTCGCGCAGCTCGCCGAACGCCATCCCGGGAAACTGGAGATCGCGCCGCTCGACGTGACGAAGGAGTCGGAAATTGCAAGCTTGGCCGGGCGGCTGCGGGAGGCGGGGATCGTCGTCCGCGCCATCGTCAACAACGCCGCGATATTGCTCGGCCGCGGCGACGCGCTGGAGCGGCTCGACATCGCCGATCTGGAACGGACGATGGACGTCAACGTATACGGTCCGATCCGCATGGCGAAGCACTTCCTGCCGCTTCTTCCGCCGGACGGGGAAGCGGCCGTCGTGAACGTCTCGTCCGCCTCGGGCAGCTTCCATCGGGCGTACGGTGGCGATTACTCATACGCGATCTCGAAGGCGGCGCTCAATATGTTTTCCCGGTAGCTGCAGCGGTTGCTGGAGCCGAGAGGGGTGGCCGTGTAAGCCGTCCATCCGGGATGGCTCCATACCGACATGGGCGGGGAAGAGGCGCCGGAGCCCCCGGATGCGGCGGCTCCCGGCATTATCGATCTGGCGGAGAGGAAGAAGCGTCGCGCTGCCGCTCTAACGAAGCCGAGAAGGAACAGAAAGAGAGGGAGAATCATGGGGAAGAGGCAAATACCGGATACGTTGCTGCTGGAAGAGAGGGCGGCGCATGCGCTGAACGCCATGGTCGGCATGGAGGACGAGGATCACGGCGGCATTCCGTTTTTCAACGCGGATCTGAACCATAAGCCGGCCTTTATGACGCACGGCGATTGGGATTACGGCTCCTCGCACGGGCGGATGGTCGACTCGATGATATTGGCGAGGCTGATGACCGGCTCCGATTACGGGGTCGAAACGGAGCGGCGCTACCGGGACAATCTGCTCAGCTTCTTCAAGGCAGACGGCATGAGCTATCGCGGGCGCAACCCGGTCAAAAATTGGGAGCCGAACGCGAATCTGATCGACCAGCGGGCGGTTCTGCTCGCGCTGACGACCTGGTTCATGACGACCGGCGACAGCCGGGCGAAGGAGGCGGCCGACCGCCACGTGGCGGCGCTGAAGCGGATCGCGGTCAAGGAGAAGGACGTATGGTACTATCCGGCTTCGGAATATACGGAGAAAGGCTGGCCGTCGGCCAACGCGGTCCAGCTCAGGCTCGCTCCGGATCCGGCGGCGTTCTCGGGGCGGCTCATCATGCCGCTGCTGAAATATCACGAGCTGACGGGCAATCCGGACGCGTACGAGCTGTGCCAGTTTTTCGCCCATATGATCGTGCACAGAAGCGGCGTCTTCAACGAGGACGGCAGCTTCAATTCGGCGCTCGCCTACCGCAGCGGCCACTTCCATACGCGGCTCGGCACGCTCGACGCGATCGCGCGGCTCGGCTATTATAACCGTGACGCCTCGCTGATCAACTGGGTGAAGAAAAGCTACGACTGGGCGCTCACCTGGAGCACCGCGTTCGGCTGGACGCCGGGCGACATGCACGATCAGGCCTACGAGCACGAAACCTGCTCGCTCGTCGATCTGATCGCGACGGGCATTACGCTCGCCCGCAGCGGCTACACATCCTACTGGGGCGTCGTGGAGCGCTTCCTCCGCAACCATCTCGCCGAGTCGCAGCTCTTGGACTTGAGCTGGGTGGAGGAGACGGATGACAAGTCGAACGATATTCCGGGCTGGCTGTCCTATTACAAGGTGGCGCAGCGTACGCGGGGCTCGTTCGCCGGGTACTCCGCGCCGAACGACTTCATTTGCGACCACAACCACGGCCGGGGGCACACGAGCGACCTGCAGATTTGCTGTCTCGGCTCGGGAACGCGCGGCCTGTACATGGGGTGGAGCAACACGGTGACGGAGGAGAACGGGAAGGTCAGCGTCAACTTCCTGCTCAGCCGCGGCTCCCGCTGGCTCGACGTGAGCAGCTATTTGCCGTACGAGGGCAAGGTGGAGCTCGACATTCACCGGGACATTCCGAAGCTGCAGATCCGGATTCCGGAGTGGGCCGGCTATACGAAGCTGCGCTTTACCCGCACGCTCGGCGGGGAGACGTCCGAAGGCACGGGTACGGAGCCGAGCCGCTGGCTGGGCGGCTGCTTCCTGCAGCTCGGGCCGGCGCATGCGGGAGAGAAGATCGTCGTCACGTTCCCGCTCAGCTTCCGCACGACGACGGAGACGGCGATGGGCGAGAGCTTCGAGACGAAGTGGCGGGGCGACGACGTCATCGACATCACGCCGCGCGGCAAGCGCAAGCCGCTGTACAGCGGCCGGCCGAATCTGGACCGGGCGCCGATGCGCGAGGGCGATTATTACCGCCCGGAACGCGAATACGTATGGTAGCGATCGAAAGGAGGGTGTAACGATGCAGAAAACCGTTGTGGCGGTTTATACCGGGCAGGGGCTTGCCGAACCGCTCAAGAAGGTGTTCGGCGAGCTGCTGCCGGACTGCCGGCTCGTCAATATCGTCGACGACAGCCTGATCCATGATGTCATCAAGGCCGGGCGGGTAACGCCGCAGGTCGCTTCCCGGCTCTTGAGCTACTACCGGAACGCCGCGGACATCGGCGCCGATGTCATCTTGAACACCTGCTCGTCCGTCGGCGCGGTCGTCGACCAGGCGCGGCCGTTCATCCCCGTCCCGATCGTCAAAATCGACGAGCTGATGGCGCGGGAGGCGGTCGCCCGCTATTCGCGCCTCGGCGTCATCGCCACGCTGCCGACGACGCTGCGGCCGACGACGGAGCTGATCCGCGCGCAGGCGGAAGCGGCCGGCAAAGCGGTCGAATTGTTCGACGGGCTGGCCGAAGGAGCGTACGACGCGCTCGTCGGCGGCAGGCCGGAGGATCACGACCGGCTCATCCGGGAGACGGCGGAACGGCTCTCGGCTTCCGCCGACGCGATCGTGCTGGCCCAGGGGTCGATGGCGAGAATGGAGGTGGCGCTTCGGGAGGCGACCGGCAAGCCGGTTTATTCCAGCCCCTATCTCGGCGTTACGGCGGTCAAGCGGCTGCTCGAGCAGCCGGCCTGAATTTTCGGGAAGCGGTGAAATGATGGAAACGAAGCGGGTAGTGGCCACTTATCTGGTCGAAACGCCGTTCGCCCTGGAGCGGGCGGCGCAAGCGATCGCCGGCGAGCAGTCGACCGGCACGTTCACGGCCGTTCCGGGCGAGACCGAGTCGGTCAAAGACCGGTTCGGCGCCCGGCTGGAGCGGGTGACGGCGCTGGAAGAGGTGCGGCAGCCATCGCTCGCGGGCGCGCGGACGCCACCCGGCCATAACGGCATCTATACGCGCGGGGAAGTTGTCGTCTCTTTTCCGCTGCACAATTTCGGGCCTTCGATCCCCAATCTGATGGCGGCGATCGCCGGCAATCTGTACGAGCTTCGCGAGCTGTCGGGCCTTCGCCTCCTCGATGTGGAGCTGCCCGAGGCGTTCGCGGCGCGTTACCCCGGTCCGCGCTTCGGCATCGAGGGGACGCGCAGGCTGACCGGCGTATGGGACCGCCCGATTATCGGCACGATCGTGAAGCCTAGCGTCGGGCTATCGGCGGACGAGCTGGAGTCGCTCGTCTACGAGCTCGCGACGGCGGGGCTCGACTTCGTCAAGGACGACGAGCTGAACGCCAATCCTCCATATCTGCCGCTCGAGGAGAAAGTGCGGGCGGTGATGAAGGCGGTGAACCGGGCGGCCGACCGCACGGGCAAAAAGCTGATGTACGCCTTCAATATTACCGGGGACATCGACGAGCTGCGCCGCCACCACGACACCGTCGTGGCGGCCGGGGGCAACTGCGTCATGGTCAGCATCAACAGCGTCGGCTTCGCGGGGCTCGCCTATTTGAACGGCTTCAGCGAAGTTCCCATCCACGGCCATCGCAACCAGTGGGGGATGCTGACGCGGCACGGCCTGCTCGGCATGGATTTCGCGGTGTATCAGAAGCTGTGCCGGCTCGCCGGCGCCGATCATCTCCATGTGAACGGACTCGGCAGCAAATTTTACGAAAGCGACGATTCAGTCGTCCGCTCCGTGCAGGCCTGCATGAAGCCGCTGTTCGGCGGCTACCGGACGATGCCGGTGCTGTCCTCCGGCCAATGGGCCGGCACGGCTCCAGCCACTTACGAGCGGACCGGCACCGTCGACGTGATGCACCTGGCCGGGGGCGGCATTCTCGCCCATCCGGACGGGCCGGCCGCCGGCGCCAAGAGCATGAAGCAGGGGTGGGAAGCCGCCGTCCGCGGCATTCCGCTGGAGCAGTACGCCATGGACTGTCCGGAATTGAGAAGGGCCATGGACAAATTCGCAAAGTAAGGACGGTGCTGGCCGATGGACAGCGAGAACGATCGCAGGGAAGGCCGCCTGCTGTGCTATTACGGCGACGACTTCACCGGCTCGACGGACGCGCTTGAGGCGCTTGCCGCGAGCGGCGTCGAGACGGCGCTGTTTTTGTCGCCTCCTTCGCCGGAGCTGCTCGCCTGGCGGTTCCCGAACGTCAGATGCATCGGCGTCGCCGGGGTGAGCCGGTCGCTGGCTCCGGAGGAGATGGAGCGCGAGCTTGCGCCGCAGCTTGCCATGCTGCAATCGTACGGGACGCCCGTCGTCCATTACAAAATATGCTCCACCTTCGATTCGTCGCCGGAAACCGGAAGCATCGGCCGAATGCTGGAGCTCGGCAGACGGCTGTTCGCCGGACAGCGCTTCGTGCCGCTGCTGGCCGGCGCGCCGGCGCTTCGGCGGTACACCGTGTTCGGCCATCATTTTGCCGCGGCGGGCGACGAGACGTACCGGCTGGACCGGCATCCGACGATGTCGCGCCATCCGGTGACGCCGATGGACGAATCCGATCTGCGGCTGCATCTGGCGCGGCAGACGAAGCTGCCGGTCGGGCTGATGGAGCTGACCGCGCTCGACGGGCCTTACGAAGACGTCCGCAGCCGGCTGGAGGAGCGGCTTGCGCGAACGCCTGCGCCGGACGCGGTGCTGTTCGACGTGCTGGACGAGGCGAGGCTGGAGACGGCCGGCCGGCTGATCTGGGAAGAAGCGCTGGGAGTCCGGGCGGGGGACGCTGCAGGAGCGGGGCAAACCCGCGCGGGGGAGGCCGGTGGGACGGCACTGTTCGCCGGCGCGGGAACATCCGGACCTGACGGGCGTTCCGGCGTCGTGTGGACCGGACCGTCCGGCTGCAACGGGCAAGCCGGACGGTTCGGCGCGCCTGGCGGCCAAGGGCTGTTCGCGATCGGCTCCTCCGGCATCGAATACGCGCTTGCCGCCCATTGGCGGAAGGCGGGCATCGTGCCGCCAGAACCGGTCCGCTGGGAGGACCCGGGCGAGACCGACAAGCTGCTTGTCGTCTCCGGCAGCTGTTCACCGGTGACGGAAGCGCAGCTGCAGCGGGCGGTTGCCGACGGCTACGCCGGGATCCGGGTGCCCGTGTGGGAGTGGCTGGATCCCGCAGAGGCTGAGCGTTCGATGCTGGAGCTGCTGGAGAAGGCGGTCCGCCGTCTTCGCGAGGGCCGCAGCGTCATCCTGTACACGGCGCAAGGGTCCGGCGATCCGGCGATCGGGCGGCTGCGCGAGGCGATGCACCGCCGCGGCGTCGCCACCGCGGAATCGGGCCGCCTCATCGGCACACGTCTCGGCCGCTTGGCGCGGGACATCCTGCTCGCGACGGATGTTACGCGACTGCTGATCGCCGGCGGCGACACGTCCGGCTATGCGACACGGGAGCTCGGCGCCCATGCGCTTACCTGCCTGCGCAGGATCGTGCCCGGCGGTCCGCTCTGCCGGTGCCACGCCCGGGATTCGCGGCTTGACGGGCTGGAGCTGGCGCTGAAGGGCGGACAGGTCGGCGGCCCCGATTATTTCGAGCTTGTCAGACGGGGAGGATCGTGATGAACCGATTCAATGCCGGAGGCATACCCGATTGGGAAAATCCGCGCGTCTTGCAGATCGGGGCGGAACGCCCCCGCGCTTTCTCGGTTCCGTACCCGGACCGGGAAACCGCGCTTGCGGGCGACCGGACCCGATCTCCGCATTTTATGCTGCTGAACGGAAGCTGGAAGTTTCACTATGCGCCGGGTCCGGCCGACGCGCCGGAGCGCTTCTGGGAGGAGCCGTTCGAGGCGGAAGGCTGGGACGACATCCCGGTGCCGTCGAACTGGCAATTGCTCGGCTACGGGACGCCGCTGTACAGCAGCAGCAAATATCCGTTTCCGGTCGATCCGCCGTACGTTCCGAAGCCGAATCCGACCGGCTCCTACAGACGTGCGTTCGACTTGCCGGACAGCTGGTCGGACCGCGTCGTCCTTCTCGCGTTCGACGGCGTGGACGCCGCTTTCCACGTCTGGGTCAACGGGCAGGAAGCCGGCTTCGGTCAGGGCAGCCACAACCGGATGGAGTTCGACGTGACGGCGCTCGTCCGTCCCGGTCGCAACACGGTCGCGGTGCGCGTCTACCAATGGTCGACCGGCAGCTATTTGGAGGATCAGGACAAATGGCGGATGAGCGGTATATTCCGCGACGTCTGGCTAGTCGCCGTCCCCCGCGTGCATATGCGCGACGTCCGCATCCGGACGAGGCTTGGCGCCTCGTACCGGGAAGGAACGCTGGAGCTTCTGGTGCATCTGCGCAACGCGTCCGACCGTCCGGCGGGCGCCTGCGCCTTGCGGGCCGAGCTGCTCGGTCCGTCGCTTGAGACGGCCGCAGAGGGAAGGTTCGTACCGGATGCGGCGCCGGGTCCCCGCTCGGAGACCGCCGTCCTCGCCGAGCTTGCCGTAAGCGGCCCCGAGCTGTGGTCGGCCGAGCGTCCGGCTCTCTATACGCTGCTGCTGAGCGTCGTCGACGAGAACGGCCGGACGGCGGAAGTGCAGCGGTACGCGGTCGGCTTCCGGGACGTTCGCACGGCGGACGGCAAGCTGCTCGTGAACGGCCGCCCGATCGTCATTCGCGGGGTGAACCGCAACGAGTTCGACCCCGAGCTCGGCCACGTGCCGACGCTGGAGCTGATGGTGAAGGACATCGAGCTGATGAAGCGGCACAACATCAACGCCGTCCGCTGCTCCCACTATCCGAACGACGAGCGGTGGCTCGATCTGTGCGACCGGTACGGCCTGTACGTCATCGACGAGGCCGATCTGGAGACGCATGGCTGCGTCTTCCTCGGCGACATCAGCCGCTGGATCGACAATCCGGACGAGAAGACCATCCACGAGAGCCGTCTGGCTAGGGATCCGGATTGGCGAGAGGCATTCCTGGACCGGATGATCCGCCTCGTGGAGCGGGACAAGAACCATCCTTCCGTCATCGTCTGGTCGCTCGGGAACGAGTCGGGCTACGGCGCGAACCACGACGCGATGGCGGCCTGGACGCGGGAAGCGGACCCGACGCGCCCGATCCATTACGAGCGGGCAAGGGACGCTGCCGTCGTCGACATCGTGAGCAGCATGTATCCGTCGGTGGAGATGCTGTCCGCGGAGGGCGAGAAAGCGGAGGACAAGCGGCCGTACCTGATGGTCGAATTCGGCCATGCGATGGGCAATGCGCTGGGCAACCAGAAGGAATACTGGGATACGGTCTACCGATACCCCAGGCTGTGCGGGGGCCTCATCTGGGAATGGACGGATCTTGCGATCCGCCGCCGGAGGGAGGACGGCAGCTTCGCCTACGCCTACGGCGGCGATTTCGGTGACGAGCCGAACAGCGGCCATTTCTGCGTCGACGGCCTGCTGTTCCCGGACCGGTCGGTCAAGCCGGCGCTGCTGGAATTCAAGAAAGCGATCGAGCCCGTTGCCGTCCATCCGGTCGATCCCGAACGCGGGACCGTGCGGATCGCGAACCGGTACGATACGGTCACGACGGAGCATCTGGCGATTCGCTGGCGCGTCTATCGCGACGGGGAAGCCGTCGAGGAGGGGGGGCTTCCGACGCTCGCGATTCCCCCCGGGGGCGAGGAGATCGTCGCCGTCCCGTATCGCACGAGAGCGGCGGAGCCGGGCGCCGAATATTGGCTCCATATCAGCTTTACGCTGCGCGAGCCTGCGATCTGGGCGCCGGCCGGCCACGAAGTCGCGTGGACGGATATTCCGCTGCCGAATGCGGCCCCTCCGCTTCCGGCCGTTCGCGTCGGGACGATGCCCATCCTCGGGCTGAAGGAGGACGGGCGCGCCATCGGCATCGCGGGCGACCGGTTCGCGCTGACGTTCGACAAGATGGCCGGCGAAATCGCCGCCTGGACGTTCGACGGCGAGCCGCTGCTTGCGGCCGGTCCGCGCATCCATCTGTGGCGCGCGCCGGTGGACAACGACGTCCGCATGGCGAAGCGGTGGCGGGAGGCAGGCTACCCGGAGCTACAGCCCTATGTCCGCAGCGTCCGAACCTATTCGGCCTGCGAAGGGAAGGCGGTGCGGATCCGGTCGGAGGGGGTGCTCGGCGTGAAAGGCGTCCCGCCGCTGTTCGCTTTTGCCCAGGCGTACACCGTGTACGGAAGCGGGGACGTCGCGATCGAGACGCGGCTTCGGCCGGCGCGGGACGGACTGCCGCCGCTGCCGCGGGCCGGGCTGCGCTTCCGGATGCCGGAGCGCTTCGGCCGCTTCTCCTGGTTCGGGCGCGGCCCGCACGAATGCTACGCCGACCGCAAGGAGAGCGGCAAGCTGGGCCTGTACGAAGGCGCGGTCGCGGAGCAATTCGTGCCGTACATCAAGCCGCAGGAGAACGGCTCGAAAGCGGATGTCCGCTGGGCCGTCCTATCCGCTCCGGACGATGTCGGGCTGTTCATCGCGGGAGCGGCCGCGCCGCTCGGCCAGGTCGGGGCGCTGCCGTATACGGCCGAGGCGCTCGGTGCGGCGAAGCATCTCGAAGAGCTGGCGCCGGCCGGCTTCGTCGAAGTGAGCGTCGACATGAAGCAATCGGGTCTCGGCAACCATAGCTGCGGATATGCGCCGACGCTGGATCGATATTTGCTTCCGCCAGAGCCGATCCGGTTCGCGGTCCGCCTGAAGCCTTTTAACCTGAAGGAGAACCGTCCGGCGGAATGGAGCCGGCTGGTGCCGGAGCCGGTCGACCGGCACGAATACGAGCAAGGAAGGATTATGTCCTTATGACCCAACGATGGACCAAAATTTTGTACGGCGGCGACTATAACCCCGAGCAGTGGCCGAGGGACGTCTGGCAGGAAGATATGCGGCTGTTCAAGCTGGCCGGGATCGACATCGCGACGATCAACGTTTTCTCGTGGGCGCGCAATCAGCCGGACGAGACGAACTACCGCTTCGAATGGCTGGACGACGTCATGGACATGCTCCACGCGAACGGCATCGGGGCTTGCCTTGCGACCGGCACGGCGGCTCACCCGGCCTGGATGGCGCGCAAATATCCGGACGTGCTGACGGTCGACTCGCACGGGCGGAAGCGGAAGTTCGGCCGTCGCCACAACTCGTGCCCGAACAGCCCGACGTTCCGCCGCCATTCGCGGCTCATGGCGGGCAAGCTGGCCGAGCGGTACAAGGACCACCCCGCGCTGCTCTTGTGGCACGTCAACAACGAATACGGCTGGCGCTGCTACTGCGACAACTGCGAGCGCGCGTTTCGCGAATGGCTCAAGTCGCGCTACGGCTCGCTGGAAGAACTGAACCGCGCCTGGTATACGTCGTTCTGGGGACACACGTTCTACGATTGGGAGGAAATCGTGCTGCCGAGCCGTCTGAGCGAGCATATGGACGACGACAAGACGGCGTTCCAGGGCATGTCCCTCGATTACGACCGGTTCAACTCGGATAGCTTTCTTGAGTGCTACAAGATCGAGCGCGACGCGATCAAAGCCGTCATTCCGGACGCGATCGTGACGACCAATTTCCAGAGCAACGGCACGTACAAGCCGCTCGACTACTTCCGTTGGGCGAAAGAGCTGGACATCGTCGCGCTCGACAGCTATCCGACGAACGACATGCCGATGAGTCGGATCGCGATGCGCCACGATTTGATGCGCGGGCTGAAGGGCGGCAAGCCGTACCTGCTCATGGAGCAGAGCCCGAGCCAGCTGAACTGGAAGCCTGTCAATCCGCTGAAGCGACCGGGCGTGATGCGGCTGTGGAGCTATCAGGCTGTCGCCCGGGGCGCCGAGTCGGTCATGTTTTTCCAGCTGCGCCGCTCGGCCGGGGCGTTCGAGAAATTCCACGGCGCCGTCATCGACCACGCCGGACATGAGCATACGCGCGTCTTCCGGGAATGCGCCGCGCTCGGCGGCGAGCTGCGACGGCTGGGCGATACGCTGCTCGGAGCGGCGACGGAAGCGAAGGTCGCGATCGTCTTCGACTGGGACAATTGGTGGGCGATCGAGCATTCGAGCGGACCGACCGACCGGTTGAAATATCTGGAACAGGTTCAAAAGTATTACGACGTCTTCTACCGCCGCAACGTCCAGGTCGACATGATCGGCACTGAAGCGGAGCTCGGCGGGTACGATCTCGTCATCGCTCCGGTGCTATACATGGCGAAGCCGGGGTACGCGGCGAAGCTGGAGGCGTACGTGGCGGGCGGCGGCGCGTTCGTGACGACGTTTTTCAGCGGCATCGTAAACGAGAACGACCTCATCGTGCTGGGCGGCTATCCCGGCGAGCTGCGGAAGCTGCTCGGCATATGGGTCGAAGAGACGGACGCGCTCTTCCCCGGCGACGCCAACACGATCGTCATGCGGCAAGGAACGGCCGGGCTTGCGGGTACCTATTCGTGCGGCCTGCTGTGCGACTTGCTGCATCCGGAGGGGGCCGAGACGGAAGCGGTCTACGGCGGCGATTTTTACCGCGGCATGCCGGCGCTGACCCGCAACCGGTTCGGGAAGGGGGAGGCGTGGTATATCGCGTCCGACCCGGAAGAGGCGTTTCTCGACGCCTTCTTCGGCCGCCTGATCGAACGGAAGGGCATCCGGCCCGCGGCCGAGACAGCTCCGGGGGTGGAAGCGGCCGTTCGGGTGAAGGACGGGCGGCGCTATACGTTTCTGCTCAATCACAACGACCGGCCGGCGGCCGTTCGCCTCGGACCCGAGCCCCTGACCGAGCTGCTCGGCGGCGGGACGCTGAGCGGGGAAGCGGAAATTCCCGCATACGGCGTATTCATTCTGGAAGGCGCCATCCCATGTCAACCGGCAAGGGAGCTGATCTCGAAATGAGCGCCGGCGACCTGATTATGTGGTACCGGAAGCCGGCCCGCGAATGGGTGGAAGCGCTGGCCGTCGGAAACGGCAGGCTCGGCGGCATGGTGTTCGGAGGGACGGAGCGCGAGCGCATTCTGCTGAACGAGGACACGCTATGGTCCGGCCATCCCGGCGAACCGGACCGGAGTGATGCGGCGGAGCGGCTTGCGGACGTGCGCAGGCTCGTTTTCGAAGGGAAGTATCCGGAAGCCCAGCAAATGATCGAGGAGTATATGCTCGGTCCGTGGACGGCCTCCTATCAGCCGATGGGCGATCTGTATCTCGAGCTTGAAGGGAGCGGGGATGCGGAGGACTACCGGCGCGAGCTCGACCTGAACGACGCCGTCTGCCGGACCCGCTTCGCGATGGACGGGGTTCGGTATACCCGCGACGTATTCGTATCCGCGCCCGATCAGGTGTTGGTCGTGCGGCTTGCGGCGGACCGTCCGGGACGAGTGTCCGTGACGGCCAGGCTGGACAGCTTGCTTCAGCACCGCTCGCACAAAGTCGCCGCCGATACGATCGCGCTGTCGGGCGAGAGCCCGAGCCATGTGGAACCGTTTCACGCCAGGAGCGCGGACCCCGTGCGGTACGACGACAACAAAGGCGTAACTTTCGAGATGCAGCTTGTCGCCATGCCGGAAGGCGGCCAAGTGGAAGCGTACGGGGGCGGGCTACGGGTGAAAGGCGCGAATGCCGTCACCTTCCTGCTGGCGGCGGCGACGAGCTACAATGGCTTCGATCGCGATCCGCGCAAGGACGGCCGCGATCCGTCCCGCCTTTGCCGGGAACGGCTGGAGCAAGCGGCGAGATACGCGTACGGGGACTTGCTCGCCCGGCATCTGGACGATTACCGGGCGCTGTTCGGCCGGGTTTCGTTCGAGCTTGACGCGCCGGAGCGGCCGGAGCTTGCGACGGACGAGCGCATCGAGGCGCTGCGGGATGGCGGGACGGACGAGCGGCTCGCGACGCTCTTCTTCCAGTTCGGCCGCTACCTGCTCATCGCCGGCTCGCGGCCGGGGACGCAGCCGACGAATCTTCAAGGGATATGGAACGACCGGCCAAGGCCACCCTGGGCGGGGAACTATACGATCAACATCAATACGCAGATGAATTACTGGCCTGCGGAAGTGTGCAATCTGGCGGAGTGCCACACACCGCTGTTCGACTTGCTCGGCGATCTGCGCAAGGCCGGCAGGGAGACGGCGCGCGCGCATTACCGGGCGAGAGGCTGGGTGTGCCATCACGCCACGGATCTGTGGCGCATCACGACGCCGTCGGGCGGCCCGTCGAAAGGGCCGGCAAGCTGGGCGTTCTGGCCGATGGGCGGGGTGTGGCTGTGCCGGCATCTGTGGGAGCATTATCTGTTCGGCGAGGACCGGACGTTCCTGGCGGACGTCGCCTATCCGATCATGAAGGAGGCCGCGCTGTTCTGCCTCGACTGGCTGGTGGAGGATCCGGAAGGGTATCTCGTGACCAATCCGTCCACTTCGCCGGAGAACACGTTCGTCGGGCCTGACGGCCGGAAGGCGGCGGTCAGCATGGCTTCCACCATGGACAATTCGCTGATCGACGAACTGTTCGCGGGCTGCATCGAGGCGGCCGGCATACTTGGGGTCGACGGTGAGCTTCGCGAGGAGCTGGCCGCCGCCCGCGCGCGGCTTCGCCCGCTCAAGATCGGCCGCCACGGTCAGCTGCAGGAATGGTTCGACGATTTCGGAGAAGCGGAGCCCGGCCACCGTCATATGGCGCATCTGTACGCGCTTCATCCCGGCAGCCGGATCGACCTGCACGCGGATCCCGGGCTCGCGGAAGCCTGCCGGAATACGATCAGGCGGCGGCTGCTGCACGAGAAGGAGGACGCGATCGGCTGGTGCTTCGCCTGGCTGATCAGCCTGTTCGCGAGACTCGAAGATTCCGAGATGGCGCATCGCTATCTCGTCAAGCTGCTCCGCAACCCGTTCCCGAATCTGTTCAACGCGCACCGCCATCCGAAGCTGACCTTCTACCCGCTGACGGTGGAAGCGAATTACGGCGCGACGGCGGGCATCGCGGAGCTCCTGCTGCAAAGCCATGCCGGCGGCGAGCTGAGGCTCTTGCCCGCGCTGCCGTCCGCCTGGCCGGACGGGCGGATTCGCGGCCTGCGCGCGCGCGGCGGCTTCACCGTCGGCATCGAATGGAGCGGCGGCCGGCTGCGGGAGGCGGTCATCGAGTCGGTGAGAGGCAATGCGTGCCGCATCCGCGCCTCCGTGCCGATCCGGGTCCGAAAAGGAGCCGGCGAGATCGCCGCCGCGGAAATCGGACCCGGCGTGGCCGAATTTAAGACCGAGGCGGGCGCGGTTTATACGATCGTGCCCAGGGCTTAGCGCCTGAGGCGCAAGTGAAGGCGCAAGCGAAGGCGCCAAGCGTAAGCCCAAGTGAGGGCGCAAGCGTTGGCCCCAAGCCCGGCACAAGGAGGAATCGATATTGAACGAAGCCGTTCGAACTTATACCTTTCAAACCGCGGGACGCATCGTGGCGGGCCGCCATGCCCTGTCGGGGATCGGCGCCCATCTCCGCGAGATGGGGCCGGTTCGCAGGGCGCTCGTCGTCGCATCGGGCTCGGCTATGCGCTCGGGCTTCGTCGCGGAGATCGAAGCGCAGCTTGCCGGGGAAGGCGTGGCCTGCGATACGCTGAGCGGCATTGTGCCGGAGCCGACTGCGGATCATATCGAAGAGCTTGCCGCCCGCCTGGCCGGAGAGGAGCATGACGTCTACATCGGAATCGGCGGGGGAAGCGTGCTGGACGCGACGAAGCTGCTGGCCGTCCGCAAGACGAACGACTTACCCGTAGGCAGCATGCCGGGCACGGACGCGATTGCGCGGGACGGCGTTCCGACCGTGCTCGTCCCGACGACGTCGGGCACCGGCTCCGAGGTAACGCCCAACGCGATCGTCACGCTGCCCGAGCGGGAGCTTAAAGTCGGCGTCGTCAGCCGCCGGCTGCTGCCGCGGCTCGCTCTGCTCGACCCGATCGTCACAGTGTCGCAGCCCCGGCATGTGACGGCCGCGACCGGCATGGACGCGTTCACCCATGCGCTCGAATCGTTCATCTCGAACAAAGCCAATCCGTTCAGCGACATGGCCGCTCTCGAATCGATCCGCAAAATCGCGGGCGGCATCGTCCGGGCGTTCCGCGACGGCCGCGACCTGGAGGCGCGGGAAGATATGCTCGTCGGTTCGATGTACGGAGGGATGGCGCTGACCGCTGCCGGCACGGCGGCCGTCCATGCGATGGCCTATCCGCTCGGCGGAAAGTTCGGCATTCCGCACGGAGTGGCGAACGCCATGCTGTTGCCGCACGTCATGGCGTTCAATCTGGACCGCATCGCGGACCGGCTCGCCGCCGTCGCGGGCGCGATGGGCATCGGACGAAGCGACGGCCGAACTGTCGCGGCAGCGGAGAAAGTCGTCCGGCAGATCGAGGAATGGACGGCCCTGCTGGAAATTCCGCAGGACCTAGGGCCGTTCGGCGTGAGGGAAGAGCATATTGCCGATCTGGCGGTCGCCGCCGCGAGCGTGCGGCGATTGATGGACAACAATCCGAAACCGATGACGGTCGACGATATTGCCGGCATTTATCGACGACTGCTTCCGGGTTGAACCGATAACCTGTACTGTCGCTTTTTACGACAGTCAGGTATAATGAGGGGAAAATCTGGAGTGGCAGGTGTCGGATATGGGAATCAAAACGCTCGTTGTCGCGCCTTACCGGGGGCTTGCCGAGCTGATCGCCGGACTCAAACCGGAGCTGCAAGGATTCGATATTACGGTCGTGCAAGGCGATTTGGAAGAGGCGGAAGCCATTCTGCGGCGCTACGAATCGGAAGGCTTCGAATGGATCGTCAGCCGGGGAGGAACAGCCAGGCTGCTGCGCCGGCGCACCGCCCTGCCGGTCACGGAAATCCCGGTCTCGGGCATCGACATCATGCGCTTGCTCACGCTGCTCAAGGACTATCCCGCCCCTTACGAGATGATCGGTTTCCCCAACATTATCGAAAGCGTCGCGGCCGTCTCCGGCCTGATGAATATTCCGTTTCCGCATACGGCGATCGAGCGGGAAAGCGAAGTGACGGAGGCGCTTCGCGCGGCGAAGCGCAAGGGGGCGGCCGTCATCGTCGGGGATACGGTTGCGGTGCGGCTGGCGAAGGAGGAGGGGCTGCAGGGCATTCTGATCACGTCGGGCCGGGAATCGGTCATCGAGGCGTTTCGGCAGGTCGGGCAAATGTACGCCTATCTGGAAAGGTACGAGCGGCAAATCCGTACCGCCAGACGGGTGATCGACGGCATGGATAGCGGCCTTGCCGTGCTTGACGGCGCGGGGACGATTCAATACGCGAACGAGTCGTTTTTCCGGCTTATGCGCCTGTCCCATGCGGAGGTCCAGGATCGTTCCCTGTTCGATCTTATTCCCGCTCTTGGGCATTACATGCGTGATATCGGCGGGGACGAAGCGGCCGGCGCGCGGCCGGCGCTGGAGGATCCCGGGCGAAAGATCATGATCGACGGAAAAACGGTCGCGACCGAATCGGGGGAGACGATGTACAGCCTGGAAATTCGGCACTTCACGCCCAACAAATTGCGGGTCCGGTATCACGGACAGGCGGCCGGGGTGTTTTCGCAGTTTGTCGTCATCGGTGCCGATTTTCGGGAGAAGGTGGAACTGGCCGTCCGCTGTCTGAAGTCCGGCCTGCCTGCCGCGGTTCATGGGGAACGGGGAACAGGCAAGCGCTTTTTCGCCAGCGCCGTGCAAGATGCGCTCGGCAATCCGGAAGGGTTGCTGGTCGAAGCGGCCATCGCCTACGACGACAATTGGACGTTCGAACGCCTTGTCCGCTTTATGCGGCAGGCGAGGCCGGAATCCGTCCTCTACGTCAGAGGGGCGGAACAGTTGCCGCCGGAGCTGCAGCGCAAGCTGGCCGGCCTGCATGCGGAAGTGCCGGCCCGCATCATTTATTCGTTCGAGAAGGACCCGAAGAAAATGCGCGACGAGTCGAGGATGGACGCCGTGTGGTACGAAGCGCTGGCCGGATGCGTCATCCGCATGCCGCCGCTCCGCGAAACGATGGACAGGCTGGAGGAATACGTTCGCACCTTCCTCGTCAAATACAATGAGCGTTACGGCAAACAGATCGTCGGCGTCCGTCCGGCGGTTTGGGACGAACTGAAGGCCCGTCGCTGGGACGGGAACATCCGCGAGCTGGAAAACGCGATCCGGAAAAGCGTCAAGCGGGCGGAAGGACCGTACATCGAAGAAGCCGCGACCGGCGAGCCGCAGTCCGAGGAGCCCGAACAAAGCGTCCCCGTAAGCGGCCGGCCAGTACTCGATCTGAGCCAGACGCTGGACCGGATCGAGCAGGACGTGATCAGGATCGTGCTCGAGGAAGAGAACATGAATCAGTCGAAAGCGGCGAAGCGGCTCGGCATCAACCGCTCCACATTATGGAGAAAGATCAGGGAAATCGAAGAAAACCGGTGAACTGCATACACGAGCCTTCCGCGCCATGCGGAAGGCTTTGTTGTCGCTTTTTTCGTTACAGCGGGACCTTACAGCCTGCATTGGACCGGCTGGATTTCTGCACATGATGCGCCATGCCGGACGTCTCCGTCCCGCGCGTACCTGGTACATATATAGTGTTGCAAAATAAAACTATTTTATCAAAGGTACCACCAAATTGCAAATAAACTGTTGCAGTATTATCTAATAATGATAAAATGGAGGCTGAAAGTTGTGGTAATCTCGATGAGGACTACATGAGAATGGAGTGGAATGTTGAAAATCGCAATAATTGCAGACGATTTAACCGGAGCCAACGATTGCGCCGTCAGGTTGACCGCGAAAGGATGCCGGCCTTTCATTATGATTCGTCCCGTCGATGGCGCCGACGCGAGCTCCTTTCCATCCGCCGCTGTGACGGGCGGCGGGCCTTCCGTAGACGCACGATTCCCCCAGCTCGTGATCGATACCGACAGCCGGGCGTCCCGCGCGGAAGAGGCGTACGCCAAGGTGAAGGAGGCAGCGGAATTTGTAAAACGGAGCGGTTTCTCCTTCGTCTACAAAAAAATCGATTCGACGTTTCGCGGCAATACCGGCCGGGAAATCGATGCGCTGTACGACGTATACCGGCCGGATTTCGTCGTGATTGCCCCCGCCTATCCGAAACATGGCAGGCAAGTGATGGACGGGAAGCTGTACATGCACGGGCTGCCGCTTCACGAAACGGAAATTGCCCGCGATCCCAAAACGCCGGTTACGATATCGGACATTCCCGCGTTGCTGCGTTCGCAGACGACTCGTTCCGTCGGCCTCCTGACCCGAAGCGAACTGCATGAGGCCGATTTCCGGCTGAACGACAGGCTGTCGCGGTTTCGTTCGGAGAATACGCCGTATCTTGTATTCGATTCCTTGGATGACGACGATTTGCGGCGGATTGTAGAAGGCGTGAACAATTCCGGATATTCCGTCGTATGGGCGGGATCCGCCGGCCTTATCGGCCAATTGCCGGCAGAGGAGGGCAACGACGAGGAGATCCGTCTTGCCGTGACCCATGGCGAGGCGACGATTCTCGTCGTCGTCGGCAGTGTGAGCCCCCGTTCGCGAAAACAACTTGAGGTCCTCCTGCGGCAGCCGGACGTTCTTCCGCTCGAGATGAGATCTCATGTACTCGCTGTCGGTCAACGGTCCGGCAAACGGGAGATGGAGCGGGTCCTTCGGAAGGCGGAGGCGCTTCATGCGCGGTTTCGTACGATCGTTCTGTATACGACAGGACATCCCGAAGATGTCCGGCTGGCCCAGGCGGCAGGGAGAAATTGCGGCCTGGATCACAAGAAGACAAGCGACAACATCGCGGCCGCACTTGGCGAAACGGTCGCCGCGCTCCGGCAGTTCGTTCCGGTCGGCGGTTATGTCTTGACGGGCGGAGATACGGCAAGGCAGGTGTGCGACCGAATCGGCGCGGAATGGATGGAGATCGTCGGCGAAGTCGAGGAAGGGATACCGATAGGCCGATTGTCCGTCGGAGGTGTGGCGGCCGTGACGAAAGCCGGGAGTTTCGGCAGCGACGACGCGCTGTGGAATGCGGTGCGAACGCTTCGTGGGGAGGTTCTGGTATGAACGCAGAGAACAAACCGAGGATTGCAATCACGATGGGCGATGCGGCAGGGATCGGTCCGGAAATTATCCTCAAAGCTTACCGGCACGAAGCGCTGCATGACATATGCAGGCCGTTCGTCGTCGGAGATGCCGCCATTCTGAGAAGGGAAATCGCCTCGCTCGGACTGCCTTTCCGGGTAGTGCCGATGGATGAGGAGAGCGGCATGTCGGCAGTCGATCCGTTCGCGATCCGCTGCATCGATTTGCGGCTGCTGCCGGCGGATTTGCCCTACGGCGTCGTGTCGGGTTCGGCCGGAGACGCCGCTTACCGGTACATCGAGAAGGCGGTGCGCCTCGTGCAGGCAGGGCAAGCGGACGCCATCTGCACGGCACCGCTGAACAAGGAGGCGCTCAGTAAAGGCGGACATCCGTTTCCCGGCCATACGGAAATACTGGCCGCCCTGACGAATACGGACGATTATTCGATGATGCTGGCCACGCCGACGCTCAAGGTAATTCATCTGACGACGCATGTCGGCTTGCTTCACGCGATCGAGCTGATCGATCCCGACCGCACGTACAAGGTGATCCGCCTCGCGCACGATACGCTGGCCCGGGCAGGCTTCGACCATCCGCGGATCGCGGTATGCGGCATCAATCCTCATGCCGGCGAGAACGGGCTGTTCGGCGAAGGCGAGGAGGAAGCGAAGCTCGTGCCGGGCATCGCGCGGGCGCGGGAAGAAAGGATCGACGTTACCGGACCGTATCCGGCCGATACGTTGTTTTACCGGGCGGCCCGGGGCGATTTCGATATCGTGGTCGCCTGCTACCACGACCAGGGGCATATCCCCGTCAAAGTGATGGGAATCGAAGCGGGCGTCAATATTACGGTCGGCTTGAAAGGGGGTGTCATCCGCACGTCGGTCGATCACGGAACGGCGTTCGATATCGCGGGCAAGAATATGGCGGACGAACGAAGTTTGCTCGAAGCCGTCCGCATGGCGGCCGAGCTCGCTCCGAAAAGAGTGAAGGGAGTCGGTCAGAAGGCGTGATAACGATCAGGGAAAGGGGCGGCAAAAAGGAGAGTGGAAACGAAAGGGAAGGCAAGTGGCGGCCTGAACAAGGGAAGTTATCGCGGAAGAGCAGAGCGATAAAAGGGAACGAAGGAGCCAAGGAGCCGGATTGCGCAGAAATGTGAACTGCCGGTACCGGTTCAAGAATGCCTGTATGGGGCAGGGCATGCAAATGGCCGTCAGGTCAATCATGGCACTCAAGGCAGTTGGATATGAAATTCCTGCAATTGTACATCTTTTTCGTCGCATTTTACCTGAAAATTACAAAATTGCTGCAAAAGTACATTTTTTATTGAATGAAACTTGATAACTCGGCCATTTCTTCTTTTAATTCCTGTATTTTTGCAGGTATTTCTTATTGCAAGCGGTTGCAGGATCCAAAAAACTGCACTTTCGGCTAGGCCCCCTAATTCCGGAGTCTACGCCACGAAAAATTTAATTATCGTATAAATTCTAGGTTTTTCAGCGGATTACATGGCTTTATGGAATTTGGAGCGTTCTTCTTCGTTTTGTTGCAGGATCCAAGTGCTAAATACCTTTGGAGGTTTGCGTTTCAAACTTCCGTGCATTCTGCGATTGTTGTAAAAGTCCATGTACCGATCAATAGCCGCATATGCGTCTTCCATTGTCTCGAATGAT
>NZ_JBCNFP010000022.1:0-19762 GCF_050481165.1 Paenibacillus cisolokensis | reverse complement strand
CCTGAGGAGCAAGAAAAAACCCCGTGATTACGGGGTTTTTTTATAAGCAACACTTATGTAATTTAGATTTCCACTTTGATGCACCGGTCCATGATGACGTTGAGCCCGCCGGCGGAAGCGATGTTCGCCGCTTCCTCGTTATAAATGCCGAGCTGCAGCCACAGCGTCTTGGCGCCGATCGCGACCGCTTCTTCCGCCACGGGCGGCGTAAATTCGCTGCGCCGGAAGACGTTGACGATATCGACCGGGAATGGAATATCTTTCAGCGTCGGATAGCTCTTTTCCCCGAGAATTTCGGTCGCATTCGGATTGACCGGGACGATCCGGTACCCTTTGCGCTGCATCGCTTCCGATACGGCGTACGATGTCCGCTCCGGCTTATCCGACAAGCCGACGACGGCGATGACGGACGACTCCAGCAAAATGTTGCGGATTTGCTCTCTCGACGGATTTTCGAATGCCATACGTTTGCTCCCTCCTTAGGTCAGGACTCGACTTTTACCCATTCCACTTGGGCGCCCAGCGCCCGCAGATGGTCGAAATAAATCGGGTACGATTTGGCGACATGATGCGCGTCCCGAATGACGATCGGCCGCCGGGCGCGCAACCCTACGACCGTCAGCGCCATAATGACGCGGTGATCGTAATGCGCGTCGATTTCCACGCCGCCCTCGACGCCTTCCGGCTTGCCGTGAACGATAATTTCGCTTTGGCGCTCCTCGACATCGGCTCCCGCCTTGCGCAGCTCGTTCAAGTAATCGGTGATGCGGTCGCATTCCTTGTAGCGCAAATTTTCGACATTGTAAAAGCGCGACGTTCCTTCCGCAAAGACGGCCGCCGCCACCATCGCCAGCACCGCATCGGTTGCGGTGTCGCCGTCGAATTCGACGGCTTTCAGCTTGCCGTTGCCCCGAACGTTCACGACCGCATTATGATGCGTCAGCGGCACTTCCATCATGCGCAGCACATCGATAATCGCGCGCTCGCCCTGCTTGCTGTTTTCGACGAGGCCGCGAATCGTCACGTCGGATTCCGTGACCGCCGCCGCGGCGAGCACGGCTGCCGAACCCGGATAATCGCCTTGCACCGTATACGTTTTGGCCGCGTACGATTGGCCGCCCGGCACGCGGTAGCGCATCAGATCCTCGCTCGCTTCGATGACGATGCCGGCCTGTTCCAGCACCTCGAGCGTCTGGCCGACGACGACCTTCGATTTCAAGTCGCCGACGACTTCGATTTCGCTGTCTCCTTCGAGAAGCGGCGTCAAAAAGAGCAATGCGCTCAAATATTGCGAACTGACGCTGCCCGATACGCGAATGCGGCCGCTTCTCGGCTTGCCGCCGCGAATCGTAATCGGCAGCTTGCCGCCGTTGTGGTCGATCTCGACCCCCATCTGTTCGAGCGCGTCGATCAAATCGTCATGCGGCCGCTTGCCGAGCGACTCGGGATAACGGTTCACAAACGTCACGTTCGGGCATAATGAGGCAATAGCCATCAGGAAGCGCAGAACGGCGCCCGCATTGCCGACATCAAGCTCCCGAACGTCCTTCGGCTTCCCGCCGAAGCCGGTGATAACAATTTTCTCTCCGTCTTCTTCCAGAACGGCGCCCAGATCGCGGACGCAGCGGCGCATCGCGTCGCTGTCCTCGCTGTGCGCCGGATAATAAATCGTGCTCGTTCCGTCCGCAAGCGCTGCCGCCAGCAAATAACGCGTCGTATAATTTTTCGATGAGAGCGCCTGAATGTCTCCCCGCAGACGGGGCGTCGGCGTTACGATTACGTCCATACCGTTTCGTTCTCCTTTATATGCGTTATACGTTTGTTCTGCCGTTTCATGAAGCGTTCACGAGGCCGTGTTCATGGGGCGTTCCCCGCCGCCTCCAGACGGGCGGCCGCAATCCGTTCGACGACCGCTTCCGCGCTCAGATGGGTCGTATCGACCGTCAAATGGGCAAAATCGTAGGCATTTTGGCGTGCGGCGAGCAGCCGCGCCACATTGCCTTCCACATCCCCTTGCAGCAGCGGACGGTTCGGATCGTTGCGCACCCGGCTCACGATTTGCTCCCGCTCCGCCTTGAGCGCTACAACATAGCCTTTCTCCAGCATGGCCTGCCGGTTCGCTTCGGCCAGCACCGCGCCTCCGCCTGTTGCCAGTACGATTTTCGGCGTATCGAGCAAATCCGCAAGCACTTGGGTTTCGATCGCCCGAAACGCCGGTTCGCCCGATTCGGCGAAAATATCGGGAATCGACCGTCCTTCCCGCCGCTCGATTTCCTCGTCGGTATCTTTCCAGGACCAGCCGAGCCGCTCGGCAAGCAGCCGGCACACGGTCGATTTGCCGGTCCCCATAAACCCGATCAGCACGATCGGTTTGTCAAGCAATGTTCGATCCAAAACTGCTGCACCCTTTTATAGTTGTTATTTGTCTTAGCATACCATTTTTATTGGGAAACGGTATAAAAAAGTTTATGCTCCGTAAGGATAATACTAAGTCGTCTATCCAAAGATTGGGAGTGGTCCCCTTGTCCGAACCGTCATCGTCCTACCCTGTCAGGCTGCGTCTCGACCGCTTGCTCGCCCCCGACTATCCGCTCTGCCGGGACGATGTCGTCTGGGTGCTCGATTATATTAAAAAAAAGGTGGCCGGGGAAGATCCGGCGTTATTGGATCTGCCGCAGCCACGCTTGCTCAGGAATTACCGGTTGTTCGCCGAGGCGGCGATGCTGCTCATCCACCGCAGGCCCGGAAACGAGCAGGAGATCGACCGGCTCCGGCTTCTGCTCGCCGAAGCGGTGCGCGATTTCGAGCAGCCGCTCGCTTGAACGGCCGGCTGTTTCCGCCTGCTCAGGATTCGAGCCAGTTGAAATGGAATACCCCTTCTTTATCCACCCGTTTGAACGTATGGGCGCCGAAATAGTCACGCTGCGCCTGCAACAGGTTGGCAGGGAGCCGCTCCGTGCGGTAGCTGTCGAAATAGGAAAGGGCGCTTGCGAACCCGGGCACCGGAATGCCGTACTGAACGGCTGTCGCCACCACTTCGCGCCATGCCCCCTGGTACGACTCGACGATTTCCTTGAAATAAGGATCGAGCAGCAGATTGCGCAGCTGCGGATCGCGGTCGTACGCTTCCTTGATGTTCTGCAGGAAGCGGGCGCGGATAATACAGCCGCCGCGGAAAATCATCGCGATGTCGCCGTAGCGCAAATTCCATCCGTACTCTTCCGACGCCGCCCGCATTTGAGCGAAGCCTTGCGCATAGGAGCAAATTTTGCTCGCGAACAGCGCTTTGCGGACCGCTTCGATAAACGCCTTCTTGTCGCCCTGGAACGGAGCGGTTTGCGGACCTTTCAGCAGCTTGCTCGCCGCTACGCGCTCTTCCTTAAGCGCCGAGATGAAGCGCGAGAATACCGATTCGGTAATGATCGAGAGCGGCACGCCAAGATCGAGCGCGCTCTGGCTTGTCCACTTGCCGGTTCCTTTCTGGCCGGCCGAGTCGAGAATGACGTCGACCATCGGCTTGTTCGTTTCCGGATCGTACTTGGAGAAAATGTCGGCCGTAATTTCGATCAGATAGCTGTCCAGCTCGCCGCGATTCCATTCCGAGAACGTCTCGTGCAGCTCCTCGGTCGTCAGCCCGAGCACCGAGGTCAGCAGATGGTAAGCTTCGCAGATCAGCTGCATGTCGCCGTATTCGATTCCGTTATGCACCATTTTCACATAATGGCCGGCGCCGTCCGGACCGATGTACGTGCAGCAAGGATCGCCGTTTACTTTGGCGGAAATGGCCGTCAAGATCGGCTCGACCAGCTTGTAGGCCGATTCCTGACCGCCCGGCATAATCGCCGGCCCTTTGAGCGCGCCTTCTTCGCCGCCCGATACGCCCGTACCGATGAAACGCAGTCCTTTCGCCTCGAGCTCGCGGCTGCGGCGCTGGGTGTCCGGGAAATAAGCGTTGCCGCCGTCTATGATAATATCCCCTTTGTCCAGATGGGGGACAAGCGCTTCGATCGTGGCGTCGGTGCCCGCTCCGGCTTGCACCATGATCAAAATTTTGCGCGGCGTTTCCAGCGACGCCACGAATTCCTCGATGCTGTACGTCGGCACGATATTTTTGCCGGCCGCCTCTTTCATCAAATCGTCGGTTTTTTCCCGCGAACGGTTGTAGACCGATACGGTAAACCCTTTGCTTTCAATGTTAAGCGCCAAATTTCTGCCCATAACGGCCAGCCCGATGACGCCGATCTGCTGTTTTGCCATAGTTTCTTCCACCTTCGATCTTCTGAGTTTATTTACCGCAATACTTTATATTGTACTTCTTTTGGCGTACCGTGAAAACTACTTTGTCGAAACGTCCCGCATTTGCCAGTCCCGCTGGAACGATGCGATGTCGGCAAACGCCGCTGCCAGGCTGCCGTACAGCGACCGGTATACGGGATAGAGCCGGTTGTAGACGGCCGACGCGCCCGCGTCCGGGTGCCGCAGCTCGGCAATGCCGGGCGCGGGTCCCGCCTGAAGGCCGAGCGCTTCAAGGGCGAAGCGCGCCGCGCCGAGGGCCGAAGCGTCGCTCGTGTCCGCCATCGCCACGGGGCAGCCGATCATATCGGCCGTCAGCTGGCGCAGCGGCGCCGAGCGGAAAAATCCGCCCGAGGCGCGAATTTCGCGGATCGGCCCGCCAAGCTCGGCCACCGCTTCCGCCACGGCGCGCAGCCCGAAGACGATGCCTTCGAGGGCTGCGCGGATCATGTGCCGCCTGTCGTGCCCGAGCGACAGGCCGACAAAGACGCCGCGCGCGTCCTCGTCCCAATGCGGCGCGCGCTCCCCCGCCAGGTGCGGCAGGCAGAGCAGGCCGTCCGCACCCGGCGGCACCTCGAGCGCCAGAGAGACGAGGCGCTCGTAAGGGTCTTCGCCGGCGGCGACAGCGGCCTGCGCGTCTGCGGGAACGAGCTTGTCCCGCAGCCAGCGGAGCACGACGCCGCCGCTGTTGACCGGCCCGCCGGCGATCCACAGGCCGCCGCCGGCCGGGTAGCAGAACAGGCGGCCTGCCGCATCGGCCGCCGGACGCGGCAGCGCGACGCGGACTGCGCCGCTCGTGCCGACCGTGACGGCGGCAACGCCGGGCTCGACAGCGCCCGCGCCGAGATTGGCCAGGACGCCGTCCGCGCCGCCGATGACGACCGGCGTGCCGGCGGCAAGCCCCATCGCCGCCGCCGGTCCCGGCAGCAGCCCCCCCGGCGCCGCGAAGGACGACGGGACGAGCGCAGGAAGCCGCTCCTCGCCGATGCCGGCCAGCGCCAGCGCTTCCGGATCCCAAGCGCCCGTATGTACATTATAGAGACCGGTGCCGCCCGCCACCGATTCGTCCGACAGATACGGCCCGCCGCACCACCGTGCAAACACGTATTCGCGAATGCCGACGAACGCCGCGGCGGCGGCAAATAGCTCCGGTTCCCGCTCGCGCAGCCACATCAGCTTGCAGAGCGGAGTCATCGCATGAACCGGCACGCCGGTGCGCTGCGCCAGCCGCGAAGCATGCCCGGTCTCGCGCAGACGCCGGGCCATTGCGGCCGCCCGTTGATCGGCCCAGGTGATGCAGGGCGTCAGCGGGTCGCCGGCCGCGTCTACGGCGATCAGCGCATGCATGGCCGAGCTGAAGGCAACGGCGGCAATATCCCCGGCCGTTAGGCCGGCCAGCGCCAGCGCCTCGCGCACGGCGCCTTCCGCTGCGGAACGGATCCGCTCCGGCTCCTGTTCGGCATAGCCGGGAGAAAGCACGAGCAGCGGATAGTCCCGCTCCGCCTTGGCGAGCACGGAGCCGCCGGCTCCCCCCTCCGTAAGCGAGCGGACGGATACGGCTACGGCTTTGGCGCTCGTCGTTCCGAGATCGACCGCCATAATGGCCGGCCGCTTGGCAAAATCTGATCCTGATGTCATGCAGTATCTCCTTAACGCAAGCGAATGGATGATCGCACTCGATCATTGAAGCAATCTTCCTTCATTCTAGCTATACGTTTCGAAGATGTAAAGCTTAAGGGGCGGCTCGCCGAATGCCGGCAAGACGCCCCCCCAAACCGAACAATCCGTCGCCGCCGAATGCGGCGCCGCTTCCCCCTTCTTACAATTCCAGCTGAAGCATTTCCACCCGGAGCGACGCCAGACGTTCCTTGGATGCCGCCGCGTCTTCCTCCCTGCCTTCCTGCAGCGCTTCGTACAACGTCACCAGTTCGTAATCCAGCTCGTAACGGAGAACGGCCGCCCGCTCCTCCGCTCTCGTCGACTGATACGCCCTGGTAATTTCGTCCAGTGTTACAAACGGCTTTTTCTGATAGATAATGCGATGCTCCATTCCCGACACCTCCACAAGCCGAATAATTTCGCCAAACATAATATTTTCGATGACGATCTGGCGGTCTTTAATCCGTTTTACTACCGCATGACCTCTTGTGTCGTTGATCAGTTTCTCGATCAATTCCGCGAGCTTCTCGTCCTTGATCACGTAATCCCCCACGATTTTGTAGCAGTTCAAAAGCTTCTGAAACCTCAGCTTTACCAGTTTTCGTCCTGTGCGTACCGATATGAGGAATTGCGCCTCTGACTCGCTCCAATACAAGGAATAACCTTCTTGGATCAAATCCCGGATCAGATTTTGGATTTGCCGGCGGTCGAATCGCAGTTCCAGATTGCAGTATTCCACTTCGTAGCTCCTGTTCACGGCAATCCCTCCTTGCACAATTTTTGACGAAATGTTCTGACAATTTTTCTATACTCCTATCTTATACTTCATTTTATGTTCTGGCAACTTGGTTTATTGACTATTTTTAAAAGGTTGGGCAAGCCGTTTTTTGCGATGCTGGCGCGGAAACCGGACGATCGGACGGGCTGTGCTGTTCGCGGATACCGGACAGACGGACGAGCTATGCTATAATGGAAAAGACTAACGACGACCAAGGAGTGTTGACCTATGACGACCCCATCGGCGCCAGCCGCTCATGCGGCCGGTACTCTTCGCCGGTTCGACGGCTTTGCGGCGGCCGATTTCGACGTATTCGCCATTCCGGGACTGGAGGCGCGCATGAGCGCCCTGATCGAACGCGTGCGGCCGAAGCTGACGCTGCTCGGCGAGAGGCTGGCTCCGGCCCTGTCCGCCATGTGCGGGGAAGAAATGTTCCCCCATGTCGCCAAGCACGCCCGCCGGACCGTTCATCCGCCGAACGATACATGGGTCGCTTTCTCTGCGAACAAGCGGGGATATAAAGCTTTGCCGCATTTTCAGATCGGTCTGTTCGAATCGCATCTGTTTATCCAGTTCGCCGTCATATACGAAGCCCCGGACAAAGCCGCTTTCGCCAGACGGGCGCTCGCATCGCTTGCCGATATCGCCCGCGCGATCCCGGATCATTACGTCTGGTCGGGCGACCATACGGTTGCGCAAAGTACGCCTCACGGCGAAATGAAGAACGACGGCGGCCTCGCCCGCCTGTTCGAGCGTCTCGCCAGCGTGAAGGCGGCCGAAGTCCTGTGCGGCATCGAGATCCGGCGCGGCGACGAGCGGCTTCGCGACGGCGAAGCGCTGATCGGACTCGCAGAGCAAACGTTCGAGACGCTGCTTCCGCTGTACCGCATGGCCCGAAGCGCCGGCAGCGCCGTGTAAAGCTGTGTAAAAAATCGTATTCGCCGATCGGGCAAATATTCCCGCGAATTTGCCTCCCAAGCGTAAAAAGCTTCTCGCTTATCGGCGAAGAAAAAGAAAATCCGCCTCGCTTACGCCCGGTCAGGCGAAAGCGAGGCGGATTTTTCGGTACAGCAAGCGGCTGCGAAGCTGTGAAGGCGGTGCCGCGATCAGACGCTGTGCGCCCTCTGAATCTCGCTCCGGTCGAGCGTCCGGAAACGAAGCAGCAGCAGGAGAGCGGCCAATGAAATGACGCCGCCCAGCAAATAAGGCAGCAGCAGATCGATCCGGAACAACAAGGCGCCCGCCAGCGGTCCGGTGATGCGGCCAAGGCTGTCCATCGACGAGCTGAGACCGGAAGCGACCCCTTGTCCGACGGTCGTCTTCTGCGTAATGAGGGACGTGACGCAGGGGCGAATCAGCGCATTGCCGACGCCGAAAACGGCGAGCGACAGCGTCGCGTACCAGAGGCTGTGGGCGGCAAGCAGCATAAAGAAGCCTATCGCCGATATGACGAGCCCGGCCGCGATATATTTCGGCTCCTCACCTTTGCGGACCATGCGGCGGACGACGCCGCCCTGAATGAGCGCGCCGACGATTCCGCAGACGAAAAACATGACGCCAACCTCAAGCGGTGTCACATCGAATCGGCGAATGCCGAAAAACTGCAGCGTCGCTTCCAGTCCGGCAAGCGAGAACGACACGAAAAACGCCAGCACGTACAAATATTTGAGCGGACCGGTGAAAGCGGTCCAGCGCGACTGCCTTCGCTGCGGCGCCTGCTTGCGGGCTTCGGGCGGAAGCGATTCCGTCAATTTCCCGAGCGCCAGGAAGAACGTCACCATCGCCAGCGCGGCGGCGGCAAAGAAAGGAGTCTCATGCGAAACGAGGCTGAGCAGTCCGCCGAAACCGGGACCGACCGTAAACCCGAGGCCGATCGACATGCCGACGAGCCCCATCCCTTTGGTCCGCTGTTCGGGCGGCGTAATATCGGCCACATATGCGACGATGACCGATGTCACGGCGCCGGAGAACAACCCGCCGAGCACCCGCGACGCATACATGAGCGCGAGATTGCCCGAAGCGAGGCCGAACAGCAGGAAGCTGGCCGCGAAGCCGAGCACGCCCGTCAGGATGACTTTTCGGCGGCCGATCCGGTCGGACAACCCTCCCCACACCGGCGACAGAATGAACGACACGGCCGAATAGATGGCCAGCATCAATCCGGTATGCGTTTCCGCCAGCGCCGGGTCGGCTTCCTTAATAATCTCCGGCATGACCGGAATAATAATGCCGAAGCCGATAAAAGTCGTGACGATCATCGCCATGACGATCAGCAATCGCTTATCTTTCATCCAGATTCCCTCCAATACCCCTTATCGTACCACAACGGACAGCCTTCCGGTTATGAACAATTCGGGAACAAAAAGTCTACTATCATTTTCGGCAAAAATGCAGCTTGCAATCCCCTTCGTTTTTGCTATACTCATCCTTGTTTGATTTCAATAGCGATTCCTTCGAAACGAAAGGCAGGGACGAAAAAAAGCGATGGACCACAACCGCACCCCGCTCTTCAGCGCGCTGCGCCGGCATGCGGAACGCGATCCGGTGCAATTCCATATACCCGGACATAAAAAAGGGGTGGGCAGCGACGAGGAATTCCGCCGATTTGTCGGTGACAATGCGCTGTCCATCGACCTGATCAATATCGCTCCGCTCGACGACCTGCACCAGCCGACCGGCGTCATCGAAGAAGCCCAGAAGCTGGCGGCGGACGCGTTCGGCGCCGATTACACCTTCTTCTCTGTACAGGGCACGAGCGGAGCCATCATGACGATGATTCTGACCGTCTGTTCGCCCGGCGACAAAATTATCGTCCCGCGCAATGTGCATAAATCGGTCATGTCCGCCATCATTTTCGCCGGCGCGCGACCGGTCTTTATTTCGCCCGCACGAGATGCGAACCTCGGCATCGATCACGGCATTACGACCCGTTCGGTCCGCCGGGCGCTCGAGCGCCATCCGGACGCCAAAGCGGTGCTCGTCATCAACCCGACGTATTTCGGCATCTGCGCCAATCTGCGGGAAATCGTCGAGCTTGTCCACAGCTACGATATTCCCGTCCTCGTCGACGAAGCGCACGGTGCGCTGATTCACTTCCACGAGAAACTGCCGATGTCCGCCATGCAGGCCGGCGCGGATATGGCGGCCACCAGCGTTCACAAGCTGGGCGGTTCGATGACGCAAAGCTCCGTTCTGAACGTCCGCAAGGGCCGGATCAATCCGCAGCGCGTCCAGACGATTATCAGCATGCTGACGACGACGTCCACTTCCTATCTGCTGCTCGCCTCCCTGGATACGTCCAGACGCAATCTGGCGATCAACGGCCATGATCTGGCGGAGCGCGCCATCCGGCTGGCAGATCAAGCGCGGACGGCGATCAACCGGATTCCCGGCTTGTACTGTATGGGAGAAGAAGTGCTCGGCGGCGAAGCGACATACGATTTCGATCCGACCAAGCTGACGATCCATGTCCGCCATCTCGGCATCACCGGCTACGAAACGGAGAACTGGCTGCGAGACCGATTCAATATCGAAGTCGAGCTGAGCGATATGTACAACATTCTCTGTCTCGTCACGCCGGGGGACAGCGAGGACACGATCGACAAGCTGATCCGTGCGCTGCAGGCGCTGTCCGACGAGTTCTACAATCGCGGCGAAGTGAAAGAGCTGGTCGTGAAAATACCGGAAATTCCGCAGCTCTCCCTGACGCCGCGGGACGCCTTCTACGCCGAGACCGAGATCGTTCCGTTCCGGGAATCGGCCGGCAGAATTATTGCCGAGTTTATTTACGTTTATCCGCCCGGCATTCCGATTCTGCTGCCCGGCGAAGTCATTTCGCAGCAGAACATCGATTATATCGTCGATCATGTCGAAGTCGGCCTGCCCGTAAAAGGGCCGGAAGACCGGACGATCGAATATGTCAAGGTCATTGTGGAAGAAGAAGCGATCTTCTAACTTCGCTTCGGCATAAAACGGCCGGCGAATTGTTGCGCCGCCGAAGCCGCCTGTCCGACAGGCGGCTTCGGCGGCGCTTTTGCGCGTTTTCCGACGCCTTTCCCGCGAAACCGCTTTTCGCTCCCGTCCCCTTGTTCCCCTTGCTTCCCCGCGATTCCCGATGCCGGGTCATGGCTTGCCATCCACTTATTGTCAACCTCAGTCCGGCATGCTATGATGGTTTGGGGGTGGAAATCATTGGCTCAAAGCGCTTACATTGCATTCGTGGAAGGCTCGGCCGCAGAGCGGATTACGCTCGCGGAACTGCAGCGGAAGCTGCTGGATTACCGGGACCAGACCGCGCGCACAGGCCAGCAGCTCAATTGGGATTATGCCGAGGCCGCATTTCCGTACACCATCGAAACCAAACCGGGCGAAGAGGACCGGTGGTTTTATTTGAAAGGCAAGGATCCGCTTTACCGATACATCGTGTTCGGCATTTCCGAGCGGGCCGCCGGTGACGGCGAAACCGCCAGGCCATGCATACAGGTCGTACTGCCGGACGACGCCACGCACGGCGACAAGGCGAAAGCGAACGAGCTGTGCAAGTTTTTGGCCAAGCAGTACAAAGCCGCGCTTACGATGTTCAACGGCCGCACGATCTACTATAATCCGCGCAAATAAAATACCCGCACAAAAAAACATCCCCTTCCATTTGGACAAATGACCGGGATGTTTTTTCAGCTTAACCGTTTCGCCTGCTCAGGAACTTTGCCGTTCCTGCTCGGCAATCTCTTCGTAAATGCGGGTGACGCGCTCCCATTCCGCATCGTCTTCGATGCCGACAAGATACGCCTCGTCGTTCTCTTCCTCTATGCGGAAAATGACGCCGTCTTCTTCCGGATTGTTGCGGTCGAGCAGCACCGCATAGAGCTGATTTTCGGATTCGAACGTGTACACCATTACCATCTCGCGTTCCGTACCTTCGTCGTCGGCCACGAGAAACACATGCTCTTCATGTTCGTGATCGTGGTCGTGATCGTGGTCGTGATCGTGTCCGCATCCGCATTGGTTGTCATGCTTGTGATCGGTCATTCGCGTTCCCCATTTCCATCATTGTATTGGCACCTTCGTATCGTATCATGTTCGCCGTTCAACCGCAAGGCGCCCTCGTCCGCCGCAGCGGAGGGGCGCCTGGTAACGGTTTATTCTGCCGTGATGATTTTCTCGGATACAAGCCCCCATTCATCGGTGGGCGAAGCTTTCATAAAGAACCGGACGGCATATTTGCCTGCCGTTTCGAAGTGATACTTGATATTTTCGGTCCGGAACCAGAAGTTGTCCTTTCCTTTCAGATTTACATCTTGCGACTGGATGACCGTCTCCTGATTGGCCGGATTGAAGATCGATACTTTGACCGCGCTGATTTGGGTCGTCAAATTGTCAATCTGTGCAAACACGTTAAACGTGTACCGATTATTTTTGTCGACATTGCCGAACGTCTTCTGGTCCTGAAACAGAAACATATGAACGTTCGGTTTCGTTACGATTACTTTTTTCGTATCGTTGTCCCACGCGACCAGCGCCTGCAGCGAGCCGGCTATTTCACGCAGCGGCAAAAGGGTCTGGCCGTTGATGATGACGCCGCTGTTTACGCCTTCTTTTCCGTTTACCAAAATGTTCACCCGCTGAGCCGCCGCATCGGCAAATACCATCGTACCTCCCCACAAGCTGAGGACGAACAGGACTATGAGCAGCTTTCGAACTTTCATGCGATGCAAAACCTCCATCCGTTATTCTCTGGATGTAAGGTTATACTCCGCATGTATACCAAAGTTGCGGGGCCGTCCCGCATTTCTTCGCAAAAGTCAAGCAGCCGAATTTGTCGCAATTTGCAACATATTGCGATTGCCGGGGAAATGTTCCTGCCGGCGTTCACACCCATTTTCGGGTCAGAATGCACGGCACGCCTTTGCCTGCGGCTCCCGCGCGGCGCATTCGATCGAGGTAGCGAAGTCCGCGTTCGCAAGGCGTTTTGCAGACCGCGCATGTCTCCCACAAGACCAGTTTCATTTCCATCTGACGGCGTTCCGAACCGGCATTTTTGTTTCTTTTGGCCATTTTCACCTTGCTCATCTTTCCCGCTCCCCTTACTCAACGAACCGAAATTCCGCGCTGTCCGCGCTCCCTGCATTGTATGCGGAATGTCCGAGGAAAGATAAAGGCGTATGTGCCGTATGCGGCGGTACTATGAAAAGTTTTCTTCCGCCCTGGCGTCATGCATGATACATTGAACATAAACGGAAATTAATTTCGTGAGGTGGAGATAATGGCTGTACATATCCAAATGATCGGCACCGGCAGCGCGTTTGCCAAACGGTACGATAACAACAACGCGCTGATCGAAACGGGAAGCCGCACCCTGCTGCTCGATTGCGGCATAACATGCCCGTCCGCGCTGTATCGTCTCGGCCGTCATTTCGGCGAAATCGACGCGGTGCTGATCAGCCATATTCACGGCGATCATGTCGGGGGGCTGGAGGAATATGCGTACCAGATGAAATACGTATACAAGCGCAAGCCGGTGCTGTACGTTCCCGCGCCGCTCGTTGCGCCGTTATGGGAACATACGCTGAAAGGCGGGATGGAATCGGAAGAGGCGGACAGCCTGACGCATTATTTTGACGTTTATCCGCTTGAGGAAGGCGAGGAAAGCGAGCTTCTGCCGGGTTTGCGCGTCAAGCCGCTGCGCACCCGGCATGTCCCCGGCAAAATCAGCTTTTCCTATGTCATCAACGGGACGTTCTTTTATTCGGCGGATATGCGGTTCGACCCCGATCTGCTTGAGCGGCTCGACCGCGAAGGCATCCGGACGATCTTCCACGACTGCCAGCTTCATCCTCCGGGGGAAGTGCACGCCGCTTTGCCGGAGCTGCTGACGCTTCCGGAACGGCTGCAGGAGAAAATATGGCTGATGCATTACGGTGATGACAAGGAGGCTTTCGAAGGCCGCACAGGACGAATGCGGTTTGTCGAGCCGCATGTCCGCTATCCGATCTGAATGGCGAAAGGCCCGTCGCGACCGACGGGCCTTTCCGAATCAACGAAATTTATTCGAATTTTATTTAGTTTATTCGAAAGTCGGCAATTGATCCAAATTGTTCGTCGGGTCGCCGTCCGCGTCTCCGCGAATGTACGTTTCCCCGTCTCTGCCCTTGAACGCGTTGACTCCTGCAATTTCCCCGGCCTTCACCGCCTGCAGCGCCTGACCGTAATCCAATATCCGGCCGGTGGACGTTTTGAATGCGGTCAAATCGCCGTCCCCGTTTTTTTGCACCGCCACGAACCTTTCACGCGCACTCTACGTTCCGTTCGGATCTGTCATGTCGCATGCCTCCTCGGTCATAATTGGCCTTACGGTTGTAGTATCGCATTCATTGTCAGAAAATATTCGGAATTGCTATCACGAACGGGATAGTCGGCAGCCGGACGGATAAGGTATGCTGGAGAGCGTATGCGCGCGAAAAAAATACCGGACAAAAACGGGAAGGGAGGCGGTTATCATGCTGGTCGTTTATATGATTTCTTTTATCATGCTGATCGCAATGGTGGCGCTGCTGCTGTTCGTCATGAAGAAAGCATACTCCCGCAAATGGGACGAATAAATATAAGCCCGGGGCACTTCATACATCGTGCCGGGCTTTGTTCGATGTGCGCCGATTTACGGCAGCGCTTCCGCTTCCCCGTTCTTGTCAGAACGGCCGGCGTCTTCCTCATCGGACGGGAATAATGCGGGATGGTCCGGATCATCTGCGCCGTAACTTCCGAACATATCTTGTCCCGACGGAGGCGTGTAGCCGGGAGGAAGCGGTTCGGTTTTGCCGTACACATCGGTCCGCACCTCATCGGTGTAGACGTTTCCGCGAACGCTTTGCTCCGCCCGGACATCTGCCGGCACGGCATGCCGTCGATCATCGCAGCCCGGCAATGCCGCCGGCAGCAGCATGAGGCATACCGCAGCCGCAATAAAACCGGCTACGATTTTCCAGTCTGAACCATTCGAATCCATCGAGCAGCCTCCCAAACAGGCGGAGAGCCTTTTGGAAAACAGTATGCCTCATTTTCGCCGGCGATATGCATCGTCCGGCAGCTTCCGCAGCCAGATGTAACGTTCGTCGTAATCGACGCTGTCTTCGCTTAACATTTTCGCGAACGCCACAATGACCGCGCCGAGAATGACCGCCAGACCGAGCAGCCAAGCGAACAGGTAGCTGTATTCAGCCGCCATCCCGCACCCTCCCGTTCTCCCATTTTGGTACAGCTTATTCGAACGGAAGCGCAAATAGACACAAAAAATCCCTTGATGATCAAGGGATTTCGGTTGGGCCTCGAATTTTTCTTTCATTTCGTCCAATCGCTACCATTTTCCAAAAACATATAATTAACAGAAGGTGTTATAATGATCAATCGTGTAACTGGAGGTGTTATAATGACCAATCGTGTCGCTGAATTAAACCACTTGGCTGCAGCCATTACTTTAATCGGAGCGTTATTGCTGCTTATCGGGGCGGCGGTTAGATTTAAATCGACTTCAATAGAAGTTCGATCTTCACGTTTAAACTAGGGTGAGTTGCCACGGACCAAATTCGTTCATTTTACGCCACTGTTCCTACATTTTGGTTATTATTCATATCACGTAATGGTGGTTAAGAGCGATGTCACCGGTCTTGTAGTCATGGTGCGATAAAAACAAAAGAAGCCTTGATGTACAAGGCTTCTCATCACTTCATATGGTGATCTGTAGTGGGCTCGAACCACTGACCCCCACCCTGTCAAGATGGTGCTCTCCCAGCTGAGCTAACAGATCATATTTACCGGAGACAAGTAATAATATATCAGGAATGAAACGTGCAGTCAACAACTTTTTTAAAATTTTTTCCCCTATGTCGAAAGGACTATTTTGCGCCGGCTGGTGCAACCAATTCCATATGATCGCCGTCTAACGTGATGAATCAAAACAAAAACTTGATCCAAAGAGGTGAACTTGATGAAAAGACGATCCGTCATCACACTGCTCGCCGCGTTTCTGATCCTGCTGCTTCCCCTTCAGTCGGTGTCGGCGTTTCCGGATACCGGCCACGATCCGAACGCGGCGAAAATCGAAAAGCTGAAAAACAAAGGAATCGTAAACGGTGCGAAAAACGGCCGCTTCAATCCGAAAGGCAAGCTGAGCTACGCCGAAGGCGTATCTTTGATCGTGAAAGGAATGGAGCTGAGCCTGGCCCATATCCAATTCATTAAGGAGCCGAAGGCGAGCGACTACTTCACGCATGTTCCCGACAAAGCCTGGTACGCCAAAGCTTTCGTGATCGCGCACCATAACGGTCTGGACATCCCGAAAGACGTGAAGCCGCATTCGTCCATCAGCCGTGAGCAGTTCGCCCATTTGCTGTATCAGGCTTTGATTACGACGGGAGACTACGCATTTACCGAGATTTACCACATCATCAAGGACGAGAACAACATCAATCCCGACTACATGACAAGCATCCAGCGATTGCTGAACATCAAGGTCATTCAGCTCGACAAATCGGGCAAATTTTATCCGCAAAAAGCGATAACCCGCAGCGAAGCCGCGGCTTGGCTGCATGACGCGATCGATTTTGTGAAAGAAATGGCGGAACAGCCCAAGCCGGAACCCGAACCGCAGCCGCAATTGCAAAACTTGAAGCTGAGCTTGACGCCGGTTAATCCGGAAGTGAACCGGGTAACGGTAACGGCCGACGCGCCTCATCCGGGATACGGCATCCGCATCGCTTCCATTACGTTCGACAACGATACGGCAATCCTTCATGTCGAAACGGTACAACCGGACCCGAATCAGATGTATCCGCAAGTCATTACGGAAGTGAAGGCCGAAACCTACGTAGCTTCGTCGTACAAGGTCCGGTTCGCTTCTTAAGGCCGAAATCCTTCCTGGCCGAAGAAAACGGCTCCCGCGGGCATCAGCGCGGCGAGCCGGCTGTAAAACCGGTCGGCTGTCTCCGGCGCGTACAGCTCAGGTTCTCCGAACGCGCTGTAGCTCGCGCGCAGTCCGAGCCTCTCCGTCCGCTTGCCCATGCTGCCGTCGCCCCGGAAAAAATCGTCGACGACGATGCGTCCGGCCGCGGCGGCAAGCCGTTCGGCGAATGCCGGCGTATGCGGCAGCAGCGGACTGACCGCAAGCTGATAGGGAATGCCGGCGGCGCGCAGCTGCTCCGCCGCATGCCATCTCGCTTGCAGCGGCGGCGCCGCAGGCGTAAAATGCTTCCGCGCGTCCTCGCTGTCCGTTTCGATCGTCAGACTGACCCGAATCCGATCCCCGAACAGGCGGATCAACTCCGTATCCCTTACGACAAGCGGACTGCGCGTCTGCAGCAGCACGAACTCGGGAGGATCCTCCGCCATCAGGCGCAGCAAGCTGCGCGTGACCTCGTGCCGGATCTCGGCAGGCTGGTAAGGGTCTGTCGCCGAACCGAAGAACAGAAGAAGCGGCCCCTTCGCTTTCTCCCTCTTCCATTCCGCGCGAAACCGTTTTTCGTCGACCGTTTTGACATCGGCCCAGCTTCCCCATGCCTCTTCCCGAAACCGCCCGACAGGCATTTCCCTTACATAGCAGTACGAGCAGCCGAACGCGCAACCGACATACGGATTCAACGTATGGCTGTAACCGCTCAAATAGCCCCCTGCAGGCGTCAGCCAGCGCTGCGGCGCTTTGCGGATTTGGATGCGCGGAGCCATCTTAGCGCCTCTCCAGAGCCAGCTCCTCCTGAGCCAGCTCCGCAAGCGGCGGAATGCGCCAGTCGATCTCCGGCCTTCCGACACTGCGCAAAAACGCGTTCGCCCGCGAGAACGGCCGGCTGCCGAAAAAGCCTTTATGAGCCGCAAACGGGCTCGGATGCGCCGAAGCGATGACGCAGTGCCGCCGCTTGTCGATGAAAGACGCTTTTTCCTGGGCATGGCGTCCCCACAAAATAAATACAACCGGAGACTCCCGGTCGTTGAGCGCCGCGATGACGCGATCCGTGAACCGTTCCCACCCTTTGCCCTGATGCGAATTGGCGATGCCGGCCTGAACCGTCAGCACGGCGTTCAACAGCAGCACGCCCTGCTTCGCCCACGATACGAGCGAACCGTGATCCGGAATCGGACAGCCGAGATCGTCGTGCAGTTCTTTGTAAATGTTTTGCAGTGACGGCGGTATCCGCACGCCGGGCTGTACGGAGAAGCTCAAGCCGTGCGCCTGCCTCGGTCCGTGATACGGGTCCTGACCCAAAATAACGACGCTCGTCTGCTCGAACGAAGTATAATGAAGGGCGTTAAAAATGTCGTTCATATGCGGGTAAACGGTGACGGACCGGTACTGCTCGATCAGAAACTGGCGCAATTGCCGGTAGTATGGCTTGTCCATCTCCGCATGCAGAATTTGTCCCCAATCATTATGAAAAATTGCCCCCACCGGAATTCCTCCTCGTCTTGCTCTCGTTCCTACTTAATTATACCAGTCTTCCATCCGCAGCCGTATACATTTAAAGAAATTTCACTCGAAAACGAAAAAGAACCCGCCAAAACGTTGGACCGGATCGGCTAAAACGTTGGACCGGATCGGCTGTTTTGGGGGTTTTCGCGGATCGGGCGCCCGCTTCAGGCTTGCGGTTCCCTGCCCTGCCGCGGGGAGTTGACCTGATGCTGACCGCATCCGATCGGCGGTCCGAGAATGACGGATTCCCGGATGGGCGCTACTGCTTTTTCATAGACGTCTTCATTGACGCAATAGGCCCGGTTCATCACTTCTTTGGGCGTGAAACGCAAGAAATCGGAACCGTACACAATATCGGGAGTCGGTTGATCGAATATGGTCAAAAAATGAGCGCGGTCGGTCACCGCCAAAATCCAGTGAAACCAGCCTTTCGGAAATACGGATACTTGCCCCGGCTTCAAACGGTAAATCAACGGCCGCTGCGTAAAAGGATCGAAAACCGATGTCACGACCTCTCCATCGATTACAAATACCGTTTCGGTCACATTCGTATGCCAGTGCGGCTGAACGATAATCCCTTTGCTCAAATGGACATTGAATATACCGTTCCTGATCGCTGGAAATTGATTTCCAAACAGCTGGGTAATATAATTGTGCGGGTCGCGCTCGTAATTGAGCACCCGGGTGGAATCGGCGGCCAACGTTACATCCGGCGCTTGCCAAACAGCGTCCATCATTGCGGTTGTTCCTCCATTTTGGGTTAACGTCTATTTACTGTATGCCGCAACGAACCGATTTGACATTCTCCAGCGCCGCGCAGGCGGCAAAGGGATATAACGCAGATGGAGTTAATAATTATTCAACGATTATAACAGGATCAAAAAGCCAGTCTCTTGCTCTTCTGTAACGAAATAGATACGAGGCATTTTGCTACTCCATGCCGGAAGTGTCTCTATCGGAACAAGCAAATAACAAGGAACTTTCCCCGAACTTGGCCCTTTATGGGCGACTTCTTGAAGCTCGTAGCCTGTGATTCCCCAATCTTCCATTAGCCTCGCCATTTTTTCGGAAACGATCCAAAATGCAGATTCTACATTACCATATCCCGATCCCCTATGTTGCTAATGTCCTCTCTGATCTCTGTCCCTTTCCATTGCTTCTTTGATGTAATTTCTGCGAGGAATTTTACTGTTAATATGGAGCAGCACTCCGAGGTTCACAATAAGCAAAACAATGATGATGTAGTTCATAAAATCCCTTCCTTACTGAAGAATTTCGCCTTGATTCGTCCGAATAGTAAAAAAATTTTGAGTGCTCAAAGCGATGTTAACGCCAAGACCAATGCACCAGAAGCTTCTTCCAATTTACAACACATGACTTCTCGTGCCAAGCTTGCAGACTATAAGGATTTTTCCGACCTTGACACGAACGATTTCATTGAGGAGCATATTGATGCGACGCGAAAGAAAATTTTTTATGAAGCGCTAGGAAACGATTGATTTTCAACTGCCTGCTGTGATAATCGATTAACAATATCGATATATTCTTGTGATAATTGCTTAATAACTCAACTTTCGCAG